>CAYJHO010000046.1:0-16359 GCA_964369945.1 uncultured Lachnospiraceae bacterium | reverse complement strand
CATATATTGCTTTACTAAATCCTTACCTTGTGTAGCCGATGTAATAAATAAATTGGAAACTATAGTAATACATATAATTATAAATAAGCTTACAATCATAGTAATCATACGCATCTTCTTCTTAAATGCTTTCTCCTGTCTCATCGCTAATGCTTTCGCTCTTCTATTTCTCATTGTCATATAGTCGTATTGTCTCATGTTGTTTGTCATCATATGTAGATACCTCCAATCATTTTCGAACGTTTGTTCTGTAACTATATAATACAAACATTTGTTCTGTTTGTCAACACTTTTTTTCGAACATATATTCTCGAATATGTGTTTGCTTTCTAAGTTTTCCTATGTTATAATATTTCCAAGAGATTATGGAATACTTATGGAGGTATCGTTTATGGATCATAAATTAACAGCAAAGCAAGAACAGATTTTAAATTATTTAAAGGATTGTATTTTAAAGAAAGGTTATCCACCAGCAGTTCGTGAAATTTGTGAAGCCGTTCAATTAAAGTCTACGTCCTCTGTTCATTCTCATCTAGAGAGCCTTGAGAAAAAAGGATTTATCAAACGAGACCCAACCAAACCAAGAGCCATTGAGATTTGTGATGATAACTTTCAAATGGTTCGAACAGATATGGTAAGTGTGCCTGTTTTAGGTCAGGTAGCTGCCGGAGCTCCTATTTTAGCAGAACAGAATATAGAAACTTATTTCCCTATCCCTGCCGAATATGTGCCAAATGGCGAATCCTTTGTTTTAAAAGTAAAAGGTGATTCCATGGTAAATGCAGGTATTTTAGATGGTGACCAAGTATTTGTTCACTCTTGTAGTAGTGCTAACAACGGGGAAATTGTGGTAGCTTTATTAGAAGATGGAGCCACGGTGAAAACTTTTTACAAAGAAAAGGATCATATACGACTACAACCTGAAAATGATTTTATGGAACCTATTCTTACAAGAGACTGTGATATCATTGGTAAAGTATATGGTGTCTTCCGTTTCTGTAAGAAATTTTAATTTATGAATAATTTTCTAGAATTCGCTAATACTTCTATTATGACTATGATATAGTTTAGGAGGTGTTATATGCGAAATAAGATTGTAGATTGTATTGCACTCACAATCGCTATTATAGGAGCGGTTAACTGGGGACTAATAGCTTTGCTAGAATTTGACTTGGTAGCTTTTTTATTTGGAGCCATGAGTGTTATATCAAGAGTTGTATATGGATTAGTAGGCCTAAGTGGTCTATATCTTATCTCATTCTATTTTTATCTGAATGAATCAGACAGCTAATGCAAAGAGGCTATCGCTTTAACAGGATTATTTGTTAAAGCGATAGCCTCTTTGGTATTAATTTTGTCCTCTCCACGTAACTCTAAAATTCCTAGGAGTACTACCTACAATTGATTTAAACAAACGAATAAAATAATTATAATCTTGAATACCGCAATGCTGCGCAACTTCCTCTATTCTAATATCTGAAAATCGTAGCAACCTTTTAGCCTCAGTTATTCGTAATTGTTGTTGATAACTTTGAATGCTAATTCCATACTGTTTCTTAAACAATCGACACATATAATATTTATTGATATAGAATACATGTGCTAATTGATCTAAAGAAATGGTATCTGTATAATGTTGCTCTATATACTGTTTCACTTCCTGCATATTACGTGGTGCGTAATTGTTAATATCGACCTTTCTATCATCCTTCCAACTCTCTTCCATTAAAATCGCAAGTAAACTAGTAATCTTCTCACATATTTTCATATCTCGAATATAATCGGTAGAGGACGCAATACTATGAATATCCTTTAAAATTTGCATCATGCCTTCCACCGATTGTGGTGTAAAGCAATACTCTCCACCACGCTCTAGATACTTTTCATATATACTATCCATAGTTGGTCCATAAAAATGAATCCATTGTAATTCCCAAAGGGGATTACTTGTACTATGTTCATAATAATCAGAACAATTAATAAATGCACAGTCACCACTTTTTAATAGAAATTTCTTGCCATCATAATTTACACTTCCTTCTCCTGACAACACAACAAAAAACAAGTAAGATTGTAAACTACTCCTTTTGCTAACATGAGGAGCCATGGCCTTTAAATACCCAGATTCTTGTAAATGTAACAAGGAATCTTTTGCGAAAATGGATGGGGTATACAAGGTACGATCAGATACTACTATTTCCAAATATTTCACCTCTCTTTTTCACAATTATAACAAGCCCAATGCCATAAGTCAATATTGTGCTATTTGTGAGCAATATATTCACTAAAAATTTTGCTATTAAAGGAGTATGATGTAAAAAAGACTATCGTTTATATTGGAGGTAAGAATGAAAATAGCATTAATCACAGGAATTACAGGTCAAGATGGTTCCTATTTAGCAGAGTTTCTATTAGAAAAAGGATATCAAGTCCACGGAGTAGTTCGTAGAGCTTCTCTATCAAATTTGTCAAGAATCGAACATTTAGTTCAGAAAAATGCCATAACACTACACGATGGAGATTTGACAGATTCCAGTTCACTTATTCGAATTATCGCACTTACAAAACCGACTGAAATATATAACTTAGCTGCTCAATCTCATGTACAAGTTTCCTTTGATTCACCAGAATATTCAGGAGATGTTGATGCTTTAGGTGTATTGCGCATCCTAGAGGCTGTACGTATTTTAGATTTAACAAAAACTTGTAGAATCTATCAAGCTTCTACTTCCGAATTATATGGTAAAGTGGTAGAGGTTCCTCAAAAGGAAACTACACCATTCTACCCATATAGCCCATATGCTGTTGCAAAACAATATGGATTTTGGATGACAAAAGAATACCGTGAAGCCTATGGTATGTTTGCCGTAAATGGTATCTTATTCAACCACGAGTCAGAGCGTCGCGGGGAGAACTTTGTAACAAGAAAAATTACCCTAGCTGCAGGACGAATTGCTTGTGGCTTACAAGAAACACTTCAACTAGGTAATCTAGATTCTTTAAGAGATTGGGGTTATGCCAAAGACTATGTAGAATGCATGTGGTTAATGCTTCAACATAAGGAGCCTATCGATTTTGTAATCGCTACAGGGGAGCAACACTCAGTACGTGACTTTACTTACCTTGCCTTTAAAGAAGTAGGAATAGAATTGAAGTTTGAAGGAGTTGGTCTAGAAGAAAAAGGCATTGATATTGCCACTGGTAGAGTCATCGTCGAGGTAAATGCAGCTTGGTTTAGACCAACTGATGTAGATAATTTACTTGGGGATCCTAGCCTAGCAAAATCAGTACTTGGATGGAACCCAACCAAAACTAGCTACGAAGAATTAGTCTCTATCATGGCAAAACATGATTTTGAACTAGCAAAAAGAGAAAAGGAGCTAGCAAATGGAAAGGCACAGTAAAATTTATGTAGCTGGACATAGGGGAATGGTAGGTTCTGCGATCTTAAGACTATTACAAAAGGAAGGTTTTACTAACCTTGTAACAAGAACTAGCCAGGAACTAGACCTATGCAGACAAATGGATGTAGAAAACTTTTTTGAACAAGAAAAACCGGACTATGTTTTTTTAGCGGCTGCAAAAGTTGGCGGAATTATGGCAAATGCAAGCTATATGGCTGACTTTATGTATGAAAATATGATGATGGAAATGAATGTAATTCATGCTGCTTATAAGAATCAGTGTAAAAAATTATTATTTTTAGGATCTTCTTGCATTTACCCAAAAGAAGCTCCCCAACCGATGCCTGAGCATTGCTTGTTAAGCTCAGCTCTTGAACCAACTAATGAAGGTTATGCTCTTGCTAAGATTTCAGGACTTAAATACTGTGAATATTTAAATAAGCAATATGGTACCAATTTTATTTCTGCGATGCCAACTAATTTATATGGTCCTAATGATAATTACCACCCAACTAATAGTCACGTTTTACCTGCTCTAATCCGCAGATTTCACGAAGCGAAAGAAGAAGGATTAAACACTGTTACCTGTTGGGGAACTGGACAAGTTTATCGTGAATTCTTATATGTAGATGACTTAGCAGATGCCTGCCTCTATCTTATGAAGCATTATAGCGGTAATGAGACCGTAAATGTTGGGACAGGACAAGAATTATCTATAAGGGAACTTACCGACTTAGTAAGCGAAACTATCGGTTTTACAGGTGAAATCTTATGGGATACCGAAAAACCCGATGGGACAAAAAGAAAATTACTCGATGTATCCAAACTACATCATTTAGGATGGAAACACAAAATCGAACTAAAAGATGGTGTTCTACTCTCCTACCAAGACTTTTTGTCCAACCCTATGCGTGCAAGTAGATAATTAAAGTATCTACTTCACCAGAAAGGAAGACTCATGAATATTATATTATTATCAGGGGGGTCTGGAAAAAGACTTTGGCCTCTTTCGAATGAAATTCGCTCCAAACAATTTATTAAAATTTTCAAAAAGCCTGATGGTAGCTACGAATCAATGCTACAGAGGGTTTATCGACAAATCAAAGAAATCAATGAAGACTCAACCATTACGATTGCAACTTCAAAGTCACAAGCCTCTGCAATTAACAATCAAATAGGCAGACAGGTGGATATCTGTGTAGAACCAACTAGAAAAGATACCTTTCCAGCCATCGCTCTAGCCTGTGCTTATTTACACGATTTAAAGGGATTATCTCTTCAGGATGTAGTTGTCGTATGTCCTGTAGATCCCTATGTTGATAATGCCTATTTCGAAGCAGTGCAGGCCTTAAGTGAACATGCAAAAGCTTCTTCTTCAAATGTTACTCTGTTGGGAATCACTCCAACCTATCCTAGTGAAAAATATGGTTATATTATCCCTGCAACTAAGGAAGAAATAAGTTCTGTTCGTAGTTTTAAGGAAAAGCCAGACCTAGAGACCGCGAAGCAATACCTCAAAGAAAATGCCCTATGGAATGGTGGAGTCTTCGCCTTTAAGATAGGCTATTTATTGGATAAGTCAAAGGAACTTCTAGGAAATCTTGACTATATTGATTTGTTTGACCAGTACCACGAACTACCCAAAATTAGCTTTGATTACGGTGTGTTAGAGCAAGAATCGTCTATCGATGTTCTACGCTTTCATGGTGCATGGAAGGATTTAGGAACCTGGAATACCTTAACAGAAGAAATGTCAGAGACAATAATAGGAAATGCACTTTGTAATGATACTTGTGAAAATATTCATATTGTGAATGAGTTAAATATACCTATCGTTTGCATGGGACTCAAAGATCTCATTGTATCCGCTAGTCCTGATGGAATATTGATTTCCGACAAAACACAATCTAGTTATATCAAACCATATGTAGATTCTGTCACGAGTCGAATTATGTTTGCTGAGAAATCGTGGGGAAGCTTTACTGTTCTAGATATCGAAGACGAAAGTTTAACCATTAAAGTTCTCTTAAACAAGGATAATCAAATGAACTATCATAGCCATAACTTCCGCGATGAAGTTTGGACGATCATTGAAGGGGAAGCAAGTATTATTCTTGATGGAAACAAAAAGGATGTGAAGCCTGGAGATATCATCGAAATCAAAGCTGGTATGAAACATACTATACTAGCGAAAACAAGATTAAAATTAATTGAAGTACAATACGGAAAAGATATTCGAGTTGAAGATAAACTCAAATGGGATCTATAAAAAAAGAAGTAGAAATCACTATTACTCAGTGATTTCTACTTCTTTTCCGTCTCTCCAGATTCTCTCTAAATCATAGAATAAACGGTTCTCTTTGTCAAAAATATGCACGATAATATCTCTAAAATCTAATAAAATCCAGTTTGCACTATCATAACCCTCAATGTGTCTTACTTCTACACCATTTCTCCCTAGTGCATCTTCTACACTATTAGAAAGAGCTTGCACTTGACTTCTATTTGTTCCATTGCAAATAATAAAATAATCAGCCATAATCGAAACTTCACTAATATCAATCATACGAATTTCTTCGCCTTTTTTATCTTGTAATGCTTCGATTGCTAACATTGCCATTTCTTTCGATCCCATTGTACTCCTCCTTATTTTAATGAATTTCTCTGGAAAGATTCCGAGAATCATCTACTTATATAATATTGTAACGTTAGTTCTGTACTTTCGTCAATAGCCAGTTTCTTTTTCTCTAAATGGGCAAGTGTTGAAATCAACGATTCTTCCACTGCACGATCTATATCCCTTACCGCTAGTGCCCTTATATTGTTTAAATTAGGAATCTTCTTCCTAAGTGGCTCTATAAAATCTGCTAGAAAAACAATTTTTTCTAGCGGTGTCATC
Organism: uncultured Lachnospiraceae bacterium; assembly: GCA_964369945.1. Lineage (GTDB taxonomy): Bacteria > Bacillota > Clostridia > Lachnospirales > Lachnospiraceae > RGIG6307. The sequence continues at coordinate 10,056 of CAYJHO010000046.1, read as the reverse complement.
GCAGGCCTACCCGTTGTATGATAACGAATAGCATCTAATATTTCAGTATCTTCGATTTGAAAGTTTAACTTCGCAACAAACACCCCTACTTTGGCATGAAGTAATCCAGGATTACTCTTCTCCACTTGACTCATTTCAATCTGATGCTCTTTGCAAAGCTGAAACAACTCCTTTGCAGGTAAACATTTAGCACAATCATGCAAAAGCCCTGCTATCATAGCTTTCTCGACGTCTAGCTCATAGATACTAGCAAGAAAGGCTGCTGTATAACTTACGGACAAACTATGTTCATATCGTGGACGATCCAAAAAACTTCTTAATTGTTCTCTTAATTGTTCCAATTTCATAACTTCTCCTATATCAATACTTTCATCCTTCCACTTCCGTATATAGCTTATTTTCTCCTATATACAAAAGAACATCTTTTGCTACTAACTCTTCTACTTTACTAAGTTCACCAGATGCTATGGCATGCCTAATATCGCTAGAAGCAATGTCCATCTTAGGAAAGTTTAACAGTTTAATTTCACTGCCATACTTCTCCTCTAACACACTTTTTTGTTCTTCTAGCAGGGCCATCTTTACTTGATCTCTAACTGCAACTACAATTGTGCATAAAGAAGCAATCAGCTTCGCATCCTTCCAATTAGGAAAATACATAAAAGAGTCAGCTCCCATCAAGAAATAAAATCTATGTTCTGGATAGTTTTTCGTCAACTCTAATAAGGTATCTACCGTATAGGTATTACCAGCTCTTTTCATTTCAACATCACAGAAATGAAAAAAGTTGATACCTTTTATTGCTAATTCTACCATATTGGCACGATGTCTAGCATCTAAAACACCAGTACCAGCTTTTAGATAGGAAATCCCACTTGGCATAAACCAAATTTCATCTAAATTCAACTGTTGATAGGCTACTTCAGCTAAAGCCGTATGCCCATTATGAATCGGATCAAAAGTTCCGCCCATAAGTCCTATTTTTGACATAATCACCTCTTATACTATAAAGGTAGTTTTATCTTAGGATTGTCTTTATTATATTTATATAAAACAATCTTCTTTCCAATTACATGAACCACTTGCGATTGTGTTCTTTCAGCTAAAGTTCTTGCCATTTCTTTTGGATCGTCAAAGCAATTTTTTAAAACGGATATTTTAATCAATTCATGATTATTGAAACACTCAGCAACAGCTGTCGTAATTTCAGGAGTTAACGAAGCTTTACCAATATGAAATACTGGCTCTAACTTGCTTCCTAAACCTATTAAATAGGCTCTTTGCTTACTTGTCATATTTTCATCCTCTATTTGTAGTAATCAAAAGACAATCCATACATACGTACTGTATCACCCTCTTGAATACCCAACTCTTCTAATTGTTCTAAGATACCATTTTCTTTCATGAAGTTTTGGAAGAAACGGAATCCTTTTTCAGATTCTAAGTTAGTATAACCTAGCATTCTTTCAATACGAGGTCCTTCTACTACATATTCTTCTTCTAAATCATCATACTCTACCGTAAATGGCTCATTAGAAATTGCTTTTTCAATTTCTGGGAAATATTCTTGCTCAAAAATAATTGGTGCATCATCTATGCTATCTAGCATAAGTGAAACTTTAAACAATAAATCTTTTAATCCTTGTCCTGTTACAGCAGAAATTGCTACTACTTCATATCCTTTTGGTTCAAATTCTTTACGTAATCTTTCAATAGGATCTTCATCTAATGCATAGATAGCATCTATTTTATTCGCTGCTATAATTTGTGGTCTGTTTGCTATATCTGCATTATATGTTTCTAGCTCTTTATTGATTGCGTAAACATCTTCAATTGGATCTCTACCTTCTGTTCCAGCAGCATCCACGATATGAATCATAACCTTTGTACGTTCAATATGTCTTAAAAACTCAAAGCCTAATCCGATACCTTCAGAAGCACCTTCAATAAGGCCTGGAATATCTGCAATTACAAAACTCTTTGCATCTTGCATATCCACTACTCCTAGATTAGGATTTAATGTTGTAAAATGATAATTTGCTATCTTTGGTTTCGCATTGGTAACGCGACTTAAGAATGTAGATTTCCCTACATTTGGAAAACCAACTAGCCCTACATCTGCTATTACCTTAAGTTCAAGCATTAGTTCTAGTTCTTTCGCAGGTTGCCCTGGTTGTGCATATTTAGGAGCTTGCATGGTAGGAGTTGCAAAATGTTGATTTCCTTTTCCTCCACGGCCGCCCTTTAGTAATAGAATTTTTCTATTATCTCCCGACATATCAGCAATAATCTTGCCAGATTCAGCTTCTTTAATAATGGTTCCCACTGGTACTTTTAAGGTAATGTCTTGTCCACTTTTACCATGGCAATTCTTCTTACCACCTTCTGCACCACTTTCCGCTGCATATTTTCTAATATGTCTAAAATCTGTAAGAGTATTTAGTCCGTCTTCTACTTCAACAAAAACGCTACCACCGTGGCCGCCATCGCCGCCATCTGGACCACCATCAGGAACATACTTCTCACGTCGAAAGCTCACGTGACCATTTCCGCCCCTACCACTCTTTACAAATATTCTCGCTCTATCTGCAAACATGTAATCTCTCCTTAAATAAAAAGGCTTCAAACAGATGTTTGAAGCCACTCTTTTGCCTTATTCAGCTACTGGATATACAGAAGCTTGTTTTTTGTCACGGCCTTTTCTTTCAAATCTAAGAACTCCGTCAACTAAAGCGAATAATGTATCGTCTCCGCCTCTACCTACGTTCACACCTGGGTGAATTTTAGTTCCGCGTTGTCTGTATAAAATATTTCCAGCTTTTACGAATTGTCCATCAGCTCTTTTTGCTCCAAGTCTCTTGGATTCAGAATCTCTACCGTTTTTTGTAGAACCTACCCCTTTTTTATGAGCAAAAAATTGAAGGTTTAATTTTAACATTGGCTTACACCTCCTCGAATTCAATATTGCAATACTTTGTGCCATATTGTTGGCTAATTTGTTCTAGTCCCATAATCATTGTCTGTATTAATACTGTTGCGCTCTCTGATAATAGTTCGGAAAAAACCACACGGATAAATCCTGTTTCTTCATTTGTAACTAGTTCCATGGTAGTATCTGTAAATTCATCTAATCCATTGATTGTGTTTAACACTAAAACAGATATAGAAGCACATACCAAATCCTTTTCGAAAAAGATTCTTTTTCTACCTGAGTGACCCATACAGGTTATACTTTTATATGATTCTTTTGATTTCCCAATAATAATCGTTGTCATATTATTGAAAATTAAGCATTAATCTCTTCGATTTTCACTTGAGTGTATGCTTGTCTGTGACCGTTTTTCTTGTGGTATCCAGTTTTTCTTTTATATTTATAAACGATAACTTTTCTACCTTTAGCTTGATCTAAAACAGTTGCTTTTACTGTAGCTGTTGCTACATCAGCACCTACTTTAAGACTTTCACCACCTACTGCGATAACTTGGTCAAAAGTAACTTGGCCACCGATTTCGTTTTCTAATTTCTCAACTTTAATCACATCACCAACTGCTACTTTATATTGCTTTCCACCTGTTGCAATAATTGCGTACATATAAGGTTCCTCCTTATTTATTTACTCGCTAACTTTGGTGACACTATAAAATATAGTATTCTTATACCTAGTTATGCGGCATACTCAAGTATATTATCAGACCTTAAGACAAATGTCAAGCTTTATTTTTCTCAAAACAATTAATAAATTGTTCTAATAGATCTACTGTGCCATCAATTCCTAAAACACCACTGTCGACACATAAGTCATAGGTATCTGCATGGCCCCATCTCTTACTTGCATAATAATTATAATAACTTTGACGTTGCTTATCTCGCTTTCTACAACGATCCTTAGCATCATCTAATGAAATATCATATTTCTTACTAATACGTACTGCCTTCTTATCTTCTTGACCATAAATAAAGATATTCAATACATTTGGATTCTCTGCTAAAGCATAGTCGGCACATCTACCAACAATAACACAGGCACCTTCTGCCGCAATTTTCTTAATAGAATCAAACTGTGCAAGAAACACCTTCTGACTCATAGGCATGTCAACATAGGCTGAATTATACCCAAAAGAATAGGTATCCATCACAATATTGTATAAGAAAGAGTTGGTTGGTCTCTCATCATGAGCTTGAATCATTTCCTCACAAAAACCACTATCTTTTGCTACTCGGTTTAATAATTCTTTATCATAGTATGGGATTCCTAATTTTTCTGCTAATGTCTTTCCAATCTCTCTACCGCCTGAACCATATTGTCTTCCGATTGTAATTACTGTTTTCATACTGATGCCCCCCTAAAGTCTTTTTATTTATTATAGCAAATAAAGCCTACAATTACAACAAAACATTCTCTAGTAAATGATTAAAATATCCAGGTAAAGGCGCATCAACTTCTAGGTACTTCCCTGTACTTGGTTGTATAAATCCAAGTGTCTTAGCATGTAGTGTTTGCCCTTTTAAATTGAATGGACATTTTAAATTACTATAGACTTCATCTCCTATAATTGGATGCCCAATCGAAGCCATATGGACACGTATTTGGTGAGTTCTACCGGTTTCAAGTGTGCATGCTACATAAGTATACTTCGCAAAGCGCTTTAGCACTCTATAATGAGTAACTGCATCTTTTCCATTAATTTCATTAATTGCCATCTTCTTTCTATCTTGCGAGTGTCTTCCAATCGCACCACGAACTGTTCCACTATCTTCTTTTAAAACGCCAAATACAATGGCATGATATTCTCTTTTAATCGAGTGATCCTTGAGTTGTTCTGCTATTTTTTGATGGGACAAATCATTCTTGCACACCAACAAAGATCCTGTGGTATCCTTATCGATACGGTGAACAATCCCTGGCCTCATGACACCATTAATCCCAGATAAGTCGGCACCACAATAATACATCAATGCATTTACCAATGTTTGACTATAATGTCCTGGAGCTGGATGAACTACCATGTTTTTGGGTTTATTGATTATAATCAAATCTTCGTCTTCATATAGTATATCCAAAGGAATATTTTCCGCTTCAATATCTGGATGAACGGCATCTGGAAGTTCAAATTCGATTTCATCATCCGTATTTAATTTATAATTTGATTTGACTACTTGACCATTAACAGCCACCAGCCCATCTTTCACAATTTTTTGAATATAAGACCTAGATAAAGTTTCTAACAATCCCACTAAGGCTTTATCAATGCGCTCTCCCTCTAAATCTTCCTGTACTTGAAATACAAATTTCTGCATCTTCCCTTTAATCCTTCTTTTTTCTCTTAAAACTTGGAATCATATAATCCAAATCCTCTTCTTTGTAATAGAATAACACCAACAAGATAAACAGTATTACTGCAATGGTTATATAACTGTCTGCCATATTAAAAATAGCAAAATCAATCAACTTAAAATAAAAGAAATCAACTACATACTGCAAAGATATCCTATCAATAAAATTGCCAATAGCACCAGACAACACCAATAGTAAAGTTAAGACAAAAGGACGGTATTTTGGGTTCTTAAACAATCGCTTAATTTCCCACAGAATAAAGATTGTCATAATTACAGTTAATACATAAAACAACATGTACTGACCTTGCATCATACCAAATGCTGCACCTCTGTTTTCTAAATAACGTAATTCGAACACCCCTTCCATCACCACATATGGTGCTTGATCCTTTAAATGCATGGTTGCTAAATACTTTGTAAATTGATCAATTCCTACTAAAACCAAAAAGATCAGTGTGTAGATACCAAACCAAATATTTGAAACTTCTTTTTCTTTCATTCCCTTACTCCTTCATATCCTCTTCGCTGAAATAAATCTCATGTATCGCCTCTAAAATTTCAGTATCTGTAACGCTTCGATCCACAAAGGCCTTACCAAGTTTTTTCAATAATATAAATTTAATACTTCCCGCTTCCATTTTCTTATCTGATTTGGTAAACGACAAAATTTCTTCTGGATTTATATTTTCTATGCTAATTGGTAGCTGAAAAGGGACAAACATATCACGTATTTCATAATATTCTTCTGCACTAAGTAATTCTCTCTTATAGGAAATAAAAGCTGCAGCAACACAACCAAGTGCAACACATTCTCCATGGAGCAACTGGAAATCCATATACTTTTCAATGGCATGACCAATGGTGTGTCCAAAGTTAAGCAAAGCTCGATCCCCTTGTTCTGTAGGATCTTTTTCTACAATCAGCTTTTTAATTGTACAACTGTGTACAATCATTTCTTCTAGTATACTAAGATCTCTTTCGCAGATTTCATACATATTGCTAATGAGCCATTCGTAAAAAGCAGCATCTTTTATTAAGGCATGCTTCATCACTTCTGCAAAGCCATTAAAATAAAGTCTATCATCTAAACTTGCTAAGGTAGCTAAGTTCATATAAACCAACGATGGCATTTTAAAAGCACCTACCATATTTTTATAACTATCAAAATCTACACCTGTTTTCCCACCAATACTAGAATCACATTGAGCTAACAATGTAGTTGGAATTTGAACATAATCTACCCCTCTTAAATAAGTAGCAGCAACATATCCTGTTAAATCACCTACCACTCCACCACCTAGAGCTATTAATAAATCCTTACGATCAAACTTTTCTTTAATTAGGTAGGTATAAACTTCCTTAACGGTATCCAGATTTTTGTTTTTCTCCCCTGCTTCAAAGGTATAAAGATAAGCATCCACACCTGCCTCAATGAGCAACTGTTTTACTTGTTCTGCATATAATTCCGTTACAATATGATCACTAATAATACATACTTTTCTTTCTGTCACATTAAATTGTTGGAGTTCTGTGATCAATCCTTCAAAATCAGTTTGAAAAACAATATCGTAACTAGGTTTTTTGTTAAATAAAATTTGTAATCTTTGCATAGCTATCCCTCTCATGTAAAATAATGTACTAAAAAAAGGGAAGGAGACAATTCCTCTTGGAAGCTCCTTCCCACTTAAAAGTTCTAAATCGTTGTTACATCCATTCCCGCTCCAATGGATATTGCATCTGTGAAGTCACCTGAAATCGATACCGATGCTGGTGTAATGATAAAAATATACTGTGAAATCTTTTGTAAATTCCCATCAATTGCATAACAACTTCCAGAAGTAAAATCAATAATTCTCTGTGCACAATCCACACCTAGACCTTCTAGATTCAATACTACAGTTCTTTCTTGCAATAGAGTTTGTGTAATTTCCCTTGCATCCTCTATGCTCTTAGGGCGAATACAGCAAACCTCATTATTTCCTACCATTGTGCCACCTTTACGCATTGTTCTAGCAGGCATTGTTCTCACTGGTTTCTTTTGCACTCGATCTTCTGCTACCGTTCTAACAGGTTCTACATAACTAGTAGTCTCTTCCTCGTCATCTAAAAACTCGTCTTCATCTTCATAATAATCGTCATCATAATAACCATCACCTTTATTTAGTGAAACGAAGTTTACTAATTTATTTACAACACTCATTCTATTCCTCCTACCTATATGTACTCTCTCTCTCCAAAAATCCCTGTACCAACTCGTACATAGTTAGCACCTTCATCTATGGCGATCAAATAATCACCTGTCATACCCATGGATAACATATTCATGTTAACATTATCTATTTTTTTAGTCTTTATGTCAACCAATAATTGATATAATTGTGAAAAAACATGGCGATTTTCTTCTGAATCTTCTACATATGGCGCAATTGTCATAAGTCCACAAATCTTTACAGCTTCTAATTTTGCTACTTCCTCTACCAAAGAAAGCACTTCATCTTGCAAGATACCAAACTTCGATTCTTCCTCAGCTACATTCAATTCAATCAAAATATTTACTACACAATTTTTCTTTTTTGCTTCTTTATCTATCATAGTAGCTAATTTCAAAGAATCCACGCTATGTATCATAAACACCTTGTCCACGATATATTTGACTTTATTCGTTTGTAAATGACCGATCATATGCCACTTAATATCCTTTGGCAATTGTTCGTATTTATCCATTAGTTCTTGCACTTTATTCTCTCCAAAGTGCCTACAACCAATGTTGTATAATCGTTCTAACTTAGGAATTTCTTGTGTTTTACTTACTGCAATTAATTGACATTCTTGATCTGCATGAGCACTATTTGCATGTCTATGTTCAATTTCTTCTAATAAACTTAAATAATTTTGTTCTAACATCTTACCCCTCTCTTTTACCCAATGTACTCTAGTTGGTAAAGTCATTTTCAGAAATAGCACTTGAATTCAATACGATATAATCATATTCCACCAGACCGTAAGCTGTATTGGATTGCACAATCGCATAATCTTCTGATTCATCCAAAATAGTGATTTGTTTAAAGTCTGCATAGCCCTTATTCATATTATAAACGCCTAACAAGGAGGCCTTCTCTGAAACCACATATAATTCTTCTGAACCAACTGCAAGTAGCCGACTTCCTGAAACTAAAAGTTCATGCTGCAAGTAGTAAAATCCTTCCAATAGATTATAAGGTTGTACCTCTATCTTTCGAATCGATAGCTCTCCATTTTCCATATAAGTTTCTATATTGATATAGTACTTGTTTTCAGCTTCTGCAAAAATAACATAGGACTCTGGAACTAAGAAAAAGTCAAGTTCTACCACGGAAGTCACTGGAATTTTAAGACCTTCTTCTTGTTCAACTTCCACAGAGATAGAAACAAAGCGATCTGTGGAAAAGTTGACACTGCCCGTACTGAAGCTGATTTCTATAATGGATTCTGTCTCTTCTCCTACTGCGTTGTTATGTAAACTTACAGAGCCAATTAGAGTCATATTGTTTTTAAAAAAGGTAACTTCCACATACTCTTTGTCTACTAGACTTTGTGCTAAAGCTTCGTCTTCACATACAAATGCAATCGACCAGTCTTCCTGTTGATATACTTTGTAGATGGGATCCCCCTCTGTTACCAAGGAGTTTCCTATTAACTCTTCCTGTGTATAATCCACTCTTTCAAAGGTTTGGGAATTCACTTGACCTACCTCTAAATCTTCTAGTCCATCGATCCAGTGAGCTGTTACTCCTGTTAACATTGCCAGTCCATATTGTAGTTGTCCATCTAAAGTAGGTATTTCCTCAATACTTTCTAATAAGTTGGTATTCGTTATTTTATCTACCTTCGACTCTAATTGATGTTTCAAACTATATACGGTAGAAAAATTCTCTACATCAAAGTCCAATATGTATTCATCAATCGTATATAATAAGTCATCTACTTCTGCCTCACTTAATACGGATTCTGTTACCCCTTGTCCTTGTGTATATTGTGCCAAAACACCTGTTTCATCCAAGGTATATACCAAATTATTCACTGCAACTCTCTCCCCCTCTGCAACAAAATAATTGACATATCCAGCAGCAGTACTTGTAACCACCTCTTCGTCTCTAAGGATCACTGCTTCAAAGGAAGATGGAGTTACCAAAGAACCTGTGCGCACTTCATAACCTTGTACCTGTTCTTTTGACAAATAGCTTATCACAAACACTAGCACATAAATAAAAATAACTATGAGTACTATAAGTCCTATATTAAATTTTGATTGCTTTGGCATTCTAGTTATATTATTTTGTGCCATTCTTTCCTCCATATTTCCAAATATACTCTCTTATTCAAAAACAAAGAATGTGTCACATAAATTGCATGCTTCACATTCTTTCCATCTTGCTTGTACTATAGAGATACCTCTATAAATTGTTTCACTTCTTCAGGCAATGAATTTTCATCTACAGAAACACTAAGTGTAAAATCTACATCAAACTGTTTACTCACCTTATCTAGTGCTAGAATAGTCTCTGTAATCTCTCCCTCTTCTAAATGAGCTACCTTCAAAAAGCTATCTAAATACATTTGCTCTAGGTCATGATTTCCAGAAATAATTCCCTGAATAAAACCTAAAAAAGAAAGTGACTCAGGCAGAACATATGTAGAAGTATCGATGAGACGAATTTTATTATTCAACTCATACATATG
>CAYJHO010000045.1:0-16387 GCA_964369945.1 uncultured Lachnospiraceae bacterium | reverse complement strand
GTTACCTAAATGATTTTACTCATTTAGATAACAGCTCCTTATAAATTTCTTATTTCCCTAGCTTCTGATTATCGCTCAGAACTTTGGATTCTGCTATTGAATTTTTCTTTTGTTTCAATCTTATTCTGATCACAACATCTACAATAATACAGATTACAAACATACTAATTCCTAACAACTGGGAAACGGGAAGTCCAATCCCTGGTAGTAATAATTGGTCTGTTCTTAAACCTTCTACAAAGAATCTGCCTAAGCCATATCCACCTAAGTAGAACAAAGCCATTTCACCTTGGAATTTCTTGCGCTTTTTATAAAGTAGCATCAAAATCAAGATAAGTATATTCCAACAACTTTCGTAAAGGAAAGTTGGATGTACCATAATATAATTAGTTCCTTCTGCTATATTAGCAGCTATGGTATCTGTAATCTCGCTTTGTCTTACCGCTTCTATCGGTAATGCCATCGCAAACAGACCATCATAAAAATCACCAAAGGCCTCTCGATTCATAAAGTTTCCATATCGACCAATAATTTGCCCAACGATCAAACCTAAGACCCCAGTATCTGCCATTTGAAAGAAGTTCAACTTCTTGATTCTCGCATAAATAAATAAAGTTAAGAATGCTGCAATTACTGCTCCATAAATTGCCATTCCACCTTGTCTAATATTAAAAATACTAAGTAGATCATCTTTATAGGAATCCCAAGAAAATGCTACGTAATATATCCTTGCACCAATCAAAGAAAAAATAATGGCATAAATTGAGAACTCCCAATAGTCATCAGGATTTTGTCCAGTCACTTTTGCTTCATGAGAAGCCATCAGTATCCCTGCCATAACTCCAAGCCCAATAATAAGCCCATAAAAAGCAATAGAAAAACCAAAAATAGAAAAAGATTTTGGCACATTTTCTAAATAAATTCCTAAATTAGGAAATGCAATATCTGTGCTATTCATTATCTCTATCATAGCTACCTCCTATACGTTAAAGCGGAATAAAATTACGTCTCCATCTTTTACCACATATTCTTTACCTTCCATACCTACAAGTCCTTTTTCTTTTGCAGCAGCTACCGAACCATGCTCTACTAAGTCCTTATAGTTTACTACCTCAGCCTTAATAAATCCTCTTTCAAAATCTGAGTGAATCTTACCTGCTGCACCTGGCGCCTTAGTTCCTGCTGTAATGGTCCAAGCTCTTGTCTCTTCCACACCAGCAGTCAAATAACTAATCAATCCTAGTAATTTATAACTAGCACGAATCAACTTGTCCAAACCAGATTCACATAAACCTAAATCTTCTAAAAACATAGCCTTTTCATCATCATCTAATTCTGCTATTTCTTGCTCAATTTGAGCACAAATTACAAACACTTCACAGTGTTCTGCTGCTGCATACTCTCTTACTGCTTTTACACCTTCGTTATTTTCCCCATCTTCTGCTAATTCATCCTCTGCTACATTGGCTGCAAAAATAACTGGTTTCGCTGTAAGCAAATTATAATCATCAAAAAACGCTTGTTCTTCATCATCAGAAGGTTCATAGCTTTTCGCCATTTTTCCTGCTTCTAAATGTTCCTTTATACTTTGTTGTAACGCTAATTCTTTTGCTGCTGTTTTATCATTACGAGCTATTTTAGTAGTTTTTGCAATTCTTCTCTCTAAAATATCAATATCAGAAAAGATTAACTCAAAGTTAATCGTTTCAATATCTCTTAATGGATTTACATTTCCGTCAACATGTACCACATTCCCATCTTCAAAGCAACGTACTACGTGTACAATAGCATCCACCTCTCTGATATTAGAAAGAAATTGATTTCCTAAGCCCTCTCCTTTTGATGCTCCTTTCACTAAGCCTGCAATATCAACAAATTCAATCACAGCTGGAACTATTTTCTTTGATTGATATAAGTCAGATAGCTTTTGCAATCTTTCATCTGGTACCGTTACAATACCTACATTGGGATCAATGGTACAAAACGGGTAGTTTGCGCTTTCTGCTCCTGCTTTTGTTAACGAGTTGAAAAGGGTACTTTTTCCAACGTTTGGTAATCCTACAATTCCTAATTTCATATTTCTTTCTATCTCCTTTTGCTTCTTTCTAATATTTTTTCTTTTGCTCTAACTCTGCATAAAGTAATTTATAATTTTCATATCGACTAGAACTAATATCGAATGACTCGACTGCTCTCTTCACCCCACATACCGGTTCATGAATATGAGAACATGGATGAAACTTACAAGCGTTTAAATGCTCTGAAAATTCTGGATAATAATCTCCCAATTCTTCCTTTTCAATATCAAATAAAGAAAGGGAACTAAAGCCTGGTGTATCAAAGATAAAAGTATCTTTCCCTATGGGAATCAATTGAGAATGTCTTGTGGTATGCTTTCCTCTTTCTATCTTCTCACTCAGCTCTCCGGTTTCCATCACAGTTTTCGACTGTAAACGATTTACAATCGAGGATTTTCCAACCCCACTAGGTCCTGCCACTGTGCTGGTTTTTCCTTCGAGTACCCGAAAGATCTTCTCCAAATCCTGATCCTCTTTGGCGCTCACTAATAGTACTTGGTACCCAGCCTTTGTATACAAATCAAAAAGCTGTGCTCCTTGTCCCTCAAGGTCTAAGTCTGCTTTATTAAAGCAAACTATAGTTTCTACTCCCTGCTGTTCCATTTGAATTAAAAAACGATCCAACAAATTTAAATTTGGTTCTGGCTTAGTAATCGCAAAAATGACTACTGCTTGATCAATATTACAAACTGCTGGGCGAACTAATTTGTTTCTTGCAGGAGTAATATGGGTAATATTCCCTTTCTTTTCTTCTAGGGATAGTAAGTCTATTTCTACATCATCACCAACACAAGGCTTAATATTATCTTTACGAAAAACGCCTTTTGCCTTACACTCTACTAAGCCTATTTCATCTACATATACATAATAAAAACCGGCTATCCCTTTTGTTATTTTACCTAAGTACTTTTCTGCCATCTTACCTCTCTTCTGTAAATGCAATTTTTCTTGTAAATGTAGCTGTCTTCTTTTCTGTAACAGGAGCTTGTGTTTCTGTTGCTTGTGTGACTACTACTTCATATTGATACGTAATCGTAATCGTCCCACTTTCTGCTGTTATCCCAGTATAACTCACACTATAAGGAAAGGAGCTCGTTTCCGTACTTAACAATAACTGCCCATTGTCTGCAACAACGGAAAGTTCTACTACATCTCCTGCTTTATATTGAGGTGCTTCTTCCACACTTGGAGCTTGGATTTCTCCCTGATAAGAATAGGTATTCTTCTCTGCACCTAGGCTGATTCCGATATTTACTACCGTACCTTCCTCCACATAGGAGCCTACTGGATGTGATTGTTCGCACACGAGACCACTTGCCACATTTTCATTGTATATATTGTTGCTCTCACCTACCGTAATACCAGCAGTTTCTAACTCACTTTTGGCGGCTTCTAGTGTTAATCCAATCACATTGGGAACTCGTACTTTGCTCTCTTCTTCGCCTAAACTAATACGAATGGAAATTTCTGTATTATTTGTCACTTCACTTCCCGCTTTTGGGGTTTGAGAAATTACATCCCCTACTTCTACTTCATCATCATAAGCTTCTGAAATATTCACAACAAAGCCTAGATCATCCAAGATATTAAGAGCTTCTCTCTCACTATAACCTACCACACTTGGCAATTCTATCATTTCTTGCCCTGCACTTACTGTTAGGGTAATCAAGTCTCCTTCTAGTAAGAGCTCTCCTGCTTCTTTATCTGCAGAGATCACAATATTTTCTACAACAGTATCTGAAATTTCATATAAGACTTCCACTTGAAAACCCAAATCCTCAAGACGGCTTTTTGCTATTTCCACCTTCATATCTTCCACAGCAATCATTTCTACTTGGGCTACTTGTGTTTCCGTTGTGGTAGTTTCCTCTTCTTGACCTTCTTCTGGTTGAAATACACCAGTAATCTGTACTATGATGATAACTGCTAAAACAAGAATCATAACACAAACTGCTGCCATTATAATGGTTGTAATTTTCTCGGTTTGGTTCTCTCTAAGTTCCTCTTCCTCGATCGTCTCTTCCATAATCTTCTCGATTCTGATTCTCTTATCGGTTTTGCTAATACTTTCTTTTACCGCTTCCACATCTCTATCGATTACCTTAGTTCCGCCCAGTTCATCTGCTTCTGGCTCATCCACAAAATCTTCTTCAGGATTCATCAAACCATATTTTAAATCTACAATTAAAGCTGCCATAGATTGATATCTTCTATCAATACTTTTATTACAGCACTTCATCACTATCTTCTCAATTCCTAATGGAATCTCACTCACAAATTGGCAAGGACTTGGCATAGCCTCTTGTATATGCTTAATCGCTATAGCAACTGTAGTTTCTCCATTGAATGGCACCCTACCTGTAAGCATTTCAAACATCGTAATCCCCAAGGAATAAATATCGCTCTTTTCGTCACTATACCCACCTCTTGCTTGTTCCGGAGAAGTATAATGTACCGATCCCATCACATTCGAAGTCACAGTATTACTCGTTGCCGCCTTTGCAATTCCAAAGTCTGTAACTTTTACCTTGCCTTCTTTTGAAATGATAATATTTTGTGGTTTAATATCTCTATGAATAATATTATTATTGTGGGCTGCTTCTATTCCCATAGCAATTTGTATCGCAATGCTAAGAGCTTCTTTGTAGGATAAGCGAGCTTTCTTTTCAATATAGCTCTTTAAGGTAATCCCTTCTACTAGCTCCATAACAATGTAATAGATATCTCCTGCCTCTTCACCAACATCGTATACATTCACAATATTGGGATGCATTAAGCCTGCTGCCGCCTGTGCTTCGACTCTAAATTTCGAAACAAAATTGGCATTTTCACTAAATTCCTGCTTCAATACTTTTACTGCTACAAAACGATTTAGTTTATGATCTTTAGCCTTGAATACATCACTCATACCACCGGTGCCTATTTTATCAACTACTTCATAGCGGTCACCAAGTAACATTCCTACTTTAACCATTTACTCCATCTCCTTATGACTTAAGACTTGAACCAAAATAATAGAAATATTATCTAGTCCGCCTTTCGCATTTGCTTGATCCATCAAATCTTGGCAAGCAACTTCAATATTTGAATTTTCTTTCATCACTTCGGCAATTTCTTGATCTGTCAACATATTGGTAAGTCCATCCGAACACAATAAAATTTGGTCTCCTTCTTCTACTGTAGTAGTAAAGAAGTCAATTTCCACTCTAGAAGCCACTCCTACAGCCCTCGTTATAAAGTTTCTCTTAGGATGATTTCTAGCCTCTTCTCTTTGGATTCCGCCCTTAGCAATCAGCTCTTCTACAAAAGAGTGATCGACAGTAATTTGCTCTATTTCTTCCCCACGAATCTTGTAAAGTCTACTATCCCCCACATTGGCAATAACAGCCTTCCCATCTGCTATGGTGGCACATACTAAAGTGGTTCCCATTCCGCGATACTGAGCTTCTGTTGAGGAAATAAAAAACAATTCCCTATTAGCTATCTGTATGGCTTCTTCAAAATTACTCTTAACATCTAATTCTTCGGTTTTTGCTATTTTTTGATAAACCTTTTCAATGGCACAGCGTGCTGCAAAATCTCCTGCTCTATGACCACCCATTCCATCCGCTAACAAAAACAAATTATCTAAGCTACCAATAGATTCTGTTGTGGAATAAATAAAGTCTTGATTACACTGTCTAGTTCTCCCTACATCTGTCACAGAAAATGCCTGAATCATGTCATCGCTCCTTTGTCACTTTCTTTCTCTTTTGTCCTATGCTTTCTTCTAAGTTGACCACAGGCTCCATCAATATCACGTCCCATTTCACGTCGAACAGTAACGTTAATTTTATTTCTTTCTAATTTATCTTTAAAGGCTTGAATTGCCTTTAAGGTTGATTGAGAGAATTCCCTTTCTTTTATGGGATTTACCGGAATTAAATTAATATGACAATTCATGTGCTTAACTAATTGTATAAACTCCTTTGCATCCTCTTCTCTATCATTCACATTAGAAACTAGTGCATACTCAAAAGTCAAACGCCTTTTGGTTTGATCATAATAATACTGGCATGCCTCTAGCACTTCTAAAAGCTTGTATTTATTGGCAATCGGCATCAATTCCTTACGCTTTGTATCATTGGTAGCATGAAGGGATAGTGCCAATGTAATTTGCAATTTTTCATCTGCTAATCTCTTAATTTGATCTACCAAACCACAGGTAGATAAGGTTATATTTCTCTGGCTAATATTCTTGCCCGACTCATCGCTAATCATACGAATAAAATCAACCACATTTTCATAGTTATCAAGTGGCTCTCCCATCCCCATAATCACGATATTCGAAACACGCTCTTTGGTATGTCTCTCTATCGCATAAATCTGCTCTAAAATTTCTCCTGCCAATAGATTGCGTTCTAAACCATCTAAGGTAGAGGCACAGAATTTACATCCCATTCTACATCCCACCTGAGAGGAAACACATACACTATTGCCATGTTTGTACTTCATAAAAACGCTCTCTATAAAAAAGCCATCAGCAAGACGGAACAAATATTTTCTTGTTCCATCTTGCTTCGACTCTTGTACTTCTTCTATTTCTAATTGGCTCATGTCATAATTTTCTTGTAATTTTGCTTTCAAATCTTTTGAAATATTCCTCATCTCTTCTAAGCTAATAACATTCTTCACATGAATCCAATCATAGATCTGTTTTGCTCGAAAAGCTTTCTCCCCTAAGCCTTTTAGTTCTTCTACTAATACTTCTAGACGAAGGGACTTCAAATCTTTTTTTTGCATCGGTATCTTTCCTACTTTTCTTTTTTGCGGAATCTACTAATAAAGAACCCATCCGTATTATGTATTCCTGGTATTAATTGCAAATACCCTTTTGAAGTCGTTTCTGACTTTAATTCATCTGGCAAGTAATCATCTAGTGATTCTGCCTCCAATCCCAAGTGTTCCAAAATAAAGTTTCGGTTCTCTTGATTTTCACTTTGGTTGATGGTGCAAGTACTAAATAATAACACTGCACCGGGTTTTGCATAGTTTACAACGGTTTCTAATATCGCTTTTTGTAATTGCACTAATTCTTCACAGGCTTCTTTTGTAATATGATACTTGATATCCCTTTTCTTGCCCATGATCCCTAGACCTGAACAAGGAAGATCTGCCAAAATCACATCTGCTGTTTCCACCAAACTAGGATCTAACACTGTTGCATCATGAATCTGTGTTTGTACCTGTGTCAAGTTCATTCGTTGCAGATTATCTTCTAACATTTGAATTTTATGTTCTGTTAAATCTCTAGCAATCACTTGTCCTTGTTGACCTACAAGTTCTGCTGCATACAAGGTTTTTCCTCCTGGTGCTGCACATACGTCTAGGACTTTCTGTCCTTTTGAAATGCCTGCACAAAGCACAGCTAGCATACTGCTACTATCTTGTACTGTAATCTTACCTTCGACAAAGCCTGGAACTTGCTGCATTCCATCTAGCTTATGCAAGAAGTAAGCCTTCTTTACATAAGGGTTTGCTTCTACTTCTATTCCCTTGTCTTTCATTTGCTCTAGTAGCTCTAACATCTCCGCTTCTTCGCACTTACTTTGGAATCGAATACTAACCGGTGATACTTCTTGTAGTTGCCAAAGTAAGTTCTTCGTCTTCTCTTCTCCTAATTCAAATAGGAAATGTTCTACGATCCATTCAGGCATAGAAAAAACCACCGATAGATATTGTACCATATTTTCTTCGCTAGGCATAGGTAGATTTTCTTTGGATTTACATATTTTTCTTAAAACACCATTTACAAAGCCTTTTAAATTGACGAATTTTCGCTTTCCTGCAAGTTTAACTGCCTCATTACAAGCAGCAGAATCAGGAACTTGATCCATAAAAAGTATTTGATATACACTCATTCGAAGCAATACACGAATCAAAGGTTTCATCTTATTGACCTTGGTATTAGAATAGGTATTCAACACATAGTCTAAATAAATTCTTCTCTCTAAACTTCCTTCTACCAAACGTTTGATAAAGGCCTTTTCATTTCTCTCTAGAAAATCATGTTTATCTAAACTAGCCTTTAAAATTCGATTGGAAAAATCTAGTTCTTTTTCTATGGCTAACAAAGCATCTAATGCAATTTCTCTAATATTTGTTTCATTTTTCATGTGACACCTAATCGCTTCTTCTCGATAGTAACACCAAACGAAGTAGGGTTAATATTGATGCTGCAGCAGCTGCTACATAAGTCATGGCAGCGGCAGACAAAACCTTTTTACATTGTCCTAATTCTTCTTGGGCAAGTAAAGCTCTTCCCTCTAGAATATGCAAGGCTCTTTTTGAAGCATCAAATTCTACTGGCAAGGTTAATACTTGAAAAAACACGGCAACTGAAAACACAAAAATACCAATTGGAACTAATACATCTACACTTCCTAATATAATACCTAAAATTACAAGTGGAATCCCCAATCGACTTCCTATATTAGCTACAGGCAATATCGTATTTCTAAGTTTCAATGGAGCATAAGATTCTTCATGTTGAATAGCATGACCACATTCATGCGCTGCTACTCCAATGGCTGCAACTGAAGCACTACCAAAGGTACTGTCTGATAAACGTACCACTTTCTCTCTTGGATCGTAATGATCAGTTAAATCTCCTGCTACATGTTCAATTCTTACATGGCTAAGCCCTGCATTTCTTAAGATTTCTTCTGCTACTTCTGCGCCGGTAGCACCTCTTCTTGATCTCACTTTATTGTATTTTTTGAATGTAGATTGTACCATACTACTGGCCCAAATACTAAGAATAGCTCCAATAATTACTAATATATATGTTGAATCAAAATAAAACATATGCTCATCCTCCTATTTTTTCTATACGGTTCCCTAGCAAGAAATCCTGTACTTTCATTCGTTTCTTCCCTTGCAACTGGACTTCTAAAATCTTGAGCCCTTGTTCCTTAGTTGCAACCACAAAACTATCTTTTTCTATCGAGACTATGGTCCCAGGTGTGGCTGGTTCTATTTCCACCACCTCTGAATCCCATACCTTACACTGCTTCCCATCTAAGATAATATATGCACTTGGCCAGCTATTTAAACCTCTAACTAGTCTTTCTAATTCTTTTGCCGTTTTTGTAAAATCTAATTCTCCCATAGCCTTATCCAAACGCTTGGCATGGGTGCTCTTTTCATGTTCTTGTGGCACTGCTTTTAATTTCCCTTGTTCTAATAAATCTAAGGCTTCCACAATGGCAATTGCTCCTAAGTCTGCCAACTTATCAAACAAACTAGCACCTGTTTCCTTTTCCTCTAGGAGACAATCTTTGACGTATAAAATATCACCTGTGTCAATTCCCACATCCATTTGCATGATGGTGATTCCACTTTTTTCCTCTCCATCTATAACAGCCCACTGAATCGGTGCTGCCCCTCGATACTTTGGAAGTAGGGAACCATGGATGTTAATACAACCATATTTTGGCATGTCCAAGATTTCCTTCGACAAGATTTGTCCAAAAGCTGCTACCACAAATACATCTGCTTCGATTGTCTTTAAAATTTCCACTTCCTCTGCCACCTTGATTTTAGCTGGTTGGTAAACAGGAATCCCCTTACTAACTGCCAACTGCTTCACTGGTGATTCACTGACTGCCTTCCCTCTTCCTTTTGGCTTATCTGGTTGTGTATAAACAGCTACCACCTCATGGTGAGTATCTAATAAGCCCTGCAGTGCATTGACTGCAAAATCTGGAGTTCCCATAAATACTATTTTCATTACTTACACATCCTCTTCTTCATCGTATACTACATCTTCTAAAGGACCTTCCACTAAATCTACATATAATTTTCCATCTAGATGATCAATTTCATGGCAAAGCGCTCTTGCAAGCAACTCTTCTCCCTCTAGTTCAAACCAATTCAGTTCCATATCCTGTGCTTTTACCTTTACGTAATTGGGTCTCGTAACTTGGCCCACTTTTCCAGGTACTGATAAACAACCTTCGCCTCCACACTGTTCCCCAGAAGTTTCTATAATCTCTGGGTTTATTAACAAAATTGGATCTTCGCCTGTACAATCGATGGTTACAATTCTCTTTAAAATCCCCACTTGTGGTGCTGCTAATCCTACTCCATTTGCCTCATACATGGTATCAAACATATCGTTGATTAACTCTTCTATTCTTGGTGTAATTTCTTTCACCTCTTTGCTTACTTTAAATAGTACATCCTCTTCTTGTGTTCTAATCTTTCTAATTGCCATTGCTATCTCCTCTTTCTATCTTTCATCAAAACATGTGCATGGGATCAAAATCAAATTGCATCATCTCCTTAAGAAATCCATGTTGTATTTTTCTCAATTCTAACATTTCTTTTATCTCTAGTAATTCTTCTAAGCCTCTTGCTTTTACATAAATTACATGTCTGTAATAACCTTTTATCTTATGCACACAGGCTTCTGTTGGCCCTAGCACTTGAACTTTGTAGTTACTACCATTTCCTTTTTTAATTTCTTCTGCTAAGGTACTTGCTAGGTTCTTTACCCCCTCATCATCCTCACCAATCATTTGAACTGCTAGTAAGTTTCCGCTAGGAGGATATGACATAAGCTTTCGAAAACTAATTTCTTCTTCGTAGAAATTTTGGTAATCTTGTTTGGCTGCATATTGAATGCTGTAATGGTCTGGTTGATAACTTTGAATCACTACTTCTCCAGCTTTGTCTCCTCTTCCAGCTCGTCCTGCCGCTTGTGTCAATAGCTGAAAGGTTCTCTCCGCTGCCTTATAATCTCCTACGGATAAGGATAAATCAGCTGCCAAAATTCCCATCAAGGTAACATTTGGAAAGTCATGCCCCTTTACGATCATTTGGGTTCCTATTAAAACATCTGCTTCTCCTCGTTCAAAGCTAGATAAAATCCTCTCATAACTGCCTTTTTTAGAAGTGGTATCTGCATCCATTCGTAATGTTCTTATCCCAGGAAACAGTTCTTTAATCTTCTCTTCGATTTGCTGTGTCCCTGCCCGAAATCCTAAAATATATTTAGAACCACAGCTAGGACAAAGAGTTACAGCCGGTGTGGTATAACCACAATAATGACATTGCAAACTTTGGTTCTTATGCTGGGATAGCGAAACACTACATTGCTTACATTTCATCACATGTCCACAACTTCTACAGTTTACAAATCCTGCATAGCCTCTTCTATTCAAGAACAAAATAATCTGCTCTTTTTTCTCTAATCGTTGCTGTATTCCTTCTTGTAACTTATCGCTAAAGATGCTGCGATTCCCTTTTCTTAATTCCTCTCTTAAGTCCACCACATGTACCTGTGGTAAACTCCCACCAGTTGCTCTTTGATCTAGTTCAAAAAGGGTATATTCTCCTTGCTTTACTTTATAGTAAGTTTCTAAAGAAGGGGTTGCACTTCCAAGAACCAAACTAGCACCATGAATTCTTCCAATCTCCTCTGCCACTTCTCTTGCATGGTACTTTGGACTTTGCTCCGATTTATAGGTAGATTCATGTTCTTCATCTATAATGATAAGCCCAATTTGTGTAAATGGCGTGAACAAGGCCGATCTAGGTCCTATCATAATAGATATATCACCTGTTTGAGCACGATATAATTGATCTTGCCTTTCTCCACTTGACAAACTAGAATTCAGCACCGATACCCGGTCTCCAAAATGCTGGTAGAAACGCTTCAAAGTTTGATAGGTAAGTGCTATCTCTGGTATGAGTACGATGGCTTCTTTTCCGGCTTTGATCACCTCTTCAATTAAAGCGATATAAACAGCAGTTTTCCCACTTCCTGTGATTCCGTGAATCAGATACTTATTGGCTTCTTTTTCAGAAAACTTAGAACTAATCTCATCTACAATCTGCTGTTGCTTCTCATTAAGTACAATCAAAGCTTCTTCTTCTCTCGTTAACTTCACAGGATTTCGAAGTTGTGTGATCGTGACTAAACTTATGATCCCTTCTTTTTCCAATGAATAAAGACTAGAAAGAGAGACCCCTAACTTCTTATTCACATAGTCATAGCCTAGTTCCTCTTTTGTCAGCAGTTCTTCTACTACTTTTATTCTAGCTTTTTGGTTCTTTTTATCTTTAATTTTAAGATAATATTCTTGCAATTCTTCTAAGGGGATTGCTCTTGCTATCTTTTTATGTTCTAATGGTTTCACCAAAGCTCTTGCTGGACTCACTAACTTTAATGCTTGAATCAGGGTAACTCCATATCTTTTTTTAATAAAATCCGCTAACTGTATGGTCTGTGCTTTAGAATCTAATTTGCTTTCCTTTTCTTCTAATATCTCTTTAATTTTCTCAATATCATACTTAGGTTTATTAGAAATTCCAATGCAATATCCTAAAATCGGTCTATTTCCATTCCCAAAAGGAACAGTCAATTTAGAACCAATCTTTACCACTTCTTCTAAATGCTTCGGTATTCTATACTGAAATGGCTTATCTAATTTTTCATGACTGATATCCACAATAATATCTGCGTATAAGCTCATTTCTCTCTCCTCTAGTTAGATTCTCTCAAAATATCTGCGATCAAATCTCTTTCATCCATAGGGTATTTCACACCTTCTATTTCTTGGTAATCTTCATGTCCTTTTCCAGCTAGAATTACAATATCCCCTCTTTGTCCATGGGTAATGGCATAGCGAATGGCCTCTTTTCTATCACAAATTTCTACGTATTCACCTCTTGTCGATGAAATACCTAGTTTAATATCATCTATAATACTCTGTGGTTCTTCAAATCTTGGATTGTCAGAGGTAATAATGGTTAAATCCGCTAATCTTCCACTTACTTTTCCCATTTCTAATCTACGTGATTTGGAACGATTTCCTCCACAACCAAATAAGCACACGAGACGATTTGGTTGATATTCCTTTAAGGTACTAAGTAAACTCTCTAAAGACATGGCATTATGTGCATAGTCAATCAAAAGTGTAAAATCATCAGAAACAGGAACCATTTCTATACGGCCTTTTACCTTTGCCACTTTTAAGGCTTCTTTTAATTTGATAATGACATCTTCTGTGATGCCTTCAAAATGCTTGCAAATACAGATAGCTGCTAGTGCATTATAAATGCTAAACTTCCCTGGTGTTGTAATCGATGCTGTGAACTCTATCGAACCACTCACTTTAAATTCCATGCCTAATTTCCCTGGCTCTTTGATAAATTTCGCATCACTAGCAATGACATCATTTTGAGCTTGAAAGCCATAACGTTCTATTTTGCAGCTATGACCTTTTAGAATTTCCTCTATATGACTATCATCTCCATTTACAATTCCTATATTACATTGTTGAAATAACAATTTCTTGCACTTTAAATAATGTTCAAAGCTAGAATGTTCTGTTGGCCCAATGTGATCTGGTTCAATGTTGGTAAACATTCCATAATCGAATCGAAATCCTTGGGTTCTATGTAACATCAAAGCTTGGGAAGAAACTTCCATCACTACCACTTCCATACCAGCCTCTACCATATCTGCAAAGTACTGTTGTAGCGCAAGAGATTCTGGTGTCGTGGTTCCTGCATGAATGGCAACTTCTCCATAAGCAATTTCAATGGTTCCAATAAGCCCCACCTTTTTCCCCATATGCTCTAACATGTTTTTGATCAAGTAGGTAGTAGTCGTCTTCCCTTTTGTTCCTGTAATTCCAATGGTTGTTAGCTTTTCTGCTGGATAATCAAAAAAAGCCGCTGATATCCATGCCATAGCATACCTAGTATCGTTTACTTTGATTACCGTAACATCTCCATCTACCTTTATATTCTTACTAACAATTAGAACTTTTGCTCCTCTTTTCACTACAGATTCTATAAAATCATGGCCATCTACCTTTGCCCCTTGTATACAAAAAAATAAAGAGCCTTCACTTATTTTATTTGAATCGTTTGCAATCCCTGTAATTTCCGTCTCTAAGCTCCCTTGTAAAAGTTCGTAATTCAATTTTTCTAGTAATACTTCTAATTTATTATTTGTTTTCATCTTCCCTCCATACCTTGAAAACTACAATTATTCACTCTACAGAATACCATAAATAGCAATTCTTTTCTAGTATTTAATTATCTTTATGTGGATTTAATTCTTTGTACATACTTTTTCCACATTTATGGTTTATATTATAAATACGATAGTTGATGAACTCACTATCTCCCCCCCTCATAAGAAATACGCAAAAGGACCAGCACTTCTGGTCCTTTTGTGTTAGCAAAAATACTTCATCTGCAATTGTAGATATTCTTTTTCTCTATATTCATTCACTCCTATTTGATAAATCATATGCATCAAAAACTCACACGTACCTAGATAGATCTTCTGGCTACTCCCGGCTCCAAAACGTTGTTCTAGAAACTGATGAAAGGGTTCTAAATCTCCAAAGTAAACAACTTCACTCACCATACCATCTTTGTTCTTCACCGTATACTTGGCTGCCGTTCCTTTACTTCCTAGCTTTTGTCCTTTTATCAAGTGTAGCTCTCTTTCTGCAAACAAAGGCTTACTATTCCCTACACCAAAAGGTTCTAAACGCTCCAGTTCCCTAGCCAAACTTAAAGATGACATATGTAGCGGTAAGGCCAAATCAATATATACTTTCTCTCGAAAATCTTCTTCCTGCAAATCACAGTGTTGATTTAGGTATTGATCTAACAGTGGAATCTTCGCCTCATCATCCATAGACATACCTGCTGCCATCTTGTGTCCACCAAATTTTGTAAAGAAATGCTTTGCTTTTGTCAACTCTTCAAACATGTCATAACAATCCATAGAACGTCCACTTGCCTTTACCCCATCCTCAGCTTCTGTAAAAACTAAAGTTGGGCGTTTATAGCGCTCTCGTAACCTTCCTGCTATGATCCCTGCCAAGCTTTCATGACAATCTTTTAGATATACCGTCAATACCTTTTTGTCTTTGATAGAAATGGCTTCCATATAGGAAACGGCTTCTTCTACCCCTAGTCTAGTCATTTCTTTTCTAGTATCGTTCATTTCTTTTAACTCTAATGCCAACTGATCCGCCTTGGTCTCATCTCTTTCCCCAAGTAAACTTAGGGCAAACTCTGCACTGTCCAATCTACCAGTAGCATTGAGACAAGGACCTAGCAAAAATCCAATATGATAGGATGACACCTCTTTTTCTTGTAACTCATAAGCTTTGATCAAAGCCCCAATCCCCACGGATGGTTCTTGGTTCATAAGTCTTAAGCCTTCCTTCACAATAATGCGATTCTCATCCACCAAATCCATAACATCACAAACGGTTGCAATGGCTGCAAAAGGAAGTAATTTCTTCTCCATAACTTTATCTTGCACTAGTGCTTGTATTAATTTATATGCCGTTAGCGCTCCACAAATTCCTTTAAATGGATAACGGTCATTTTCTTGTTTTATATTGATGATAGCATCTGCTGCTGGCAAGCGCTCCTCTCGGATTCCATCAACTTCTACAAAGGGGACTTCATGATGATCTGTTACAATTACTGTCATGCCTAGTTCTTTGGCATAAGCAATTTGTTCTATCGCTGCAATTCCATTGTCACAGGTCACAATGGTGTCTATGCCATCTCTTGCTGCCTCCTCCACCATAGAAATATTCAAGCCGTAGCCATCCTTAATTCTATGAGGTAAGCAGTAATCCACCTTTGCCCCTAGAAACTTCAAACCTTCCCACAAGATATAGGTGGCACAGATTCCATCACAGTCATAATCTCCAATGATACGGATCCTCTTAGTTTCTCTTACTTTCTGCCTAATGATTTCACAGGACTTCTCCATATCTAGCAATGCAAAAGGGTTATGTAGATTTGCTAAATCAGAAGCCAAGCATTTCTTTCCTTCCTCCACAGTAGAAATGCCTTTGTTAATCAATATCTTGGCAAGGTAGGGGTTTATATTTAGATCCTTTGCCAAAGACATCGGATCTCCTTGTTTGTTTCTTAATATCCATTTTTCCATCTCATATATCCTCACACTTGTTTCTAAATCACAATACGATCCTATGTATATCTTATCATATGAAAAATCTAAAGTCACGAAAGTCTTTCTCTCCTCCATTATGACACAGTATTTTAATAACCTTTACAGCCTATCCACACGCGAACAGGTATTTTGCATTTCCAATTTTTTTATGATACATTTTGTACTTGCACAACTTTAAAAATAGCGGAATTTGATTTGCTTGTAGAGACTAGCTATATGAAAAAAATATTTAAGAATAAAATATGGGTAACACTTACTATTGCTGATCTAATATCAAATTTCGGCGATGTAATTTATTATT
>CAYJHO010000044.1:0-16673 GCA_964369945.1 uncultured Lachnospiraceae bacterium | reverse complement strand
TGTATAATATGACTCCGAGTCAATATCAAAGAGAAATCTTATAAAACTACATAAAAAAATATTAAGTAAATGTGAAAATTTTGTAAAAAACTCACATTTACTTTTTATTTTAGCAGGCGTATAGTTAAATTAGTTATGTAAATACTCAATAGATGAGAGGGAAAAACATGGAAACTTTCGAAATATTTAGAGATTTGGCTATCATTATTTTAGTTGCAAAAATTTTTGGTCTTCTAGCTAGGAAATTGAATGCACCCGAGGTTGCAGGAGAAATTGTTGCTGGATTATTATTAGGACCAGCTATTTTAGGTTTGATACACCCCAGTGAGTTTATCTTTTCCATGGCAGAAATAGGTGTAGTTTTACTGATGTTTTCTGCGGGTTTAGAAACCAATCTAAAAGAAATGGTTAAAACAGGTCCAGTTGCAGTTATGATTGCCTTGGCTGGAGTCTTTATTCCATTATTTTCTGGTGCTGCTATTTATATGTTAGTATACGGAGTGTCTCCATGGGGCAGTGATGAATTTTATACTGCTGTATTTATCGGGGTCATATTGACTGCTACCTCTGTAAGTATTACAGTACAGACCTTAAAGGAATTAGGAAAGTTGAAAGGAAAAGTAGGAACCACCATTATCAATGCTGCGATTATTGATGATATTATCGGTATCATAGTATTAACTGTAGTTATTGGTTTGAGAGATCCAGAAACTAGCGTATCAGCCGTTGTGATTAATACAGGCCTTTTCTTTGTGGTATCCATTGTGGTTGGCTTTGTTTCTTATAAAGCATTTAAACTTTTAGATAATAAATATCCACATACTAGAAGAATTCCGATTATAGGTCTGGCCTATTGTTTGTTTTTTGCCTATGTTGCAGAAGCTTATTTTGGAATTGCAGATATTACAGGAGCCTATATGGCAGGGGTGATCCTTTGTTCCATTAAAGATTCTGAATATATTGCACAGAAAATGGATATTAATTCTTATATGATTTTTGGTCCAATATTCTTTATTAGTATTGGATTGAATACCACAGATTTTGCCATGGAAGGAAGCCTAGTTCTCTTTATGATACTATTTATTGTAGTGGGAATTGTAAGTAAGATTTTGGGCTGTGGACTAGTAGCAAAGTGTGCAAAGTTTAATTGGAATGATAGTTTTAAAATCGGTATGGGAATGGCCTGTAGAGGAGAAGTCGCCTTAATTGTAGCACAAAAAGGTTTAGATGTAGGAATTTTAGATCCGAAATTCTTCTCAAGTATTATTTTACTTATTATTATATCATCCATACTAACACCAGTTACCTTAAAGGTACTATATGCAAAGGATAAAGCAAGAGCAGAGTAAACTCTAAGAAAAGTAGAGTCTACTCTGCTTTTTCTCTATTGACAAAAGAAAGGGATTAAAATATACTAAGCAATAGAAAACTGACCAGTCGGTCGGAATAAGAGAGAGGTATTTTATGTCATATTTTAGTGTTAAAAAACCATATACAGTATTGGTTGGAGTTATCCTAGCGTTGATTCTAGGAGTGGTATCTTTTACAGGGATGACCCCTGATTTGTTACCGAGTATTTCCTTGCCCTACGTCATTGTATTAACTACTTATCCAGGAGCTGATCCTGAGACAGTGGAGAGTACGGTAACAAGGCCATTAGAAGCATCTATGGCTACGGTTAGTAATATTGTAACTGTAAGTTCTCAATCATCCGAAAACTTTTCTATGCTGATGTTAGAATTTACAGAAACTGCAAATATGGATTCAGTATCTTTAGAGATTCGAGAGAATATTGACCAGGTGAAAAGTGGCTGGGATGAGATGATTAGTAGTCCTATTATTATGAAATTAAATCCAGATATGATGCCTGTCATGATGTCTGCTATTGCAGTAGAGGGCATGGATATCGCCCAGACAAGCGCTTATGTAGAAACGGTCATTGTTCCAGAACTAGAAAGTGTGGAAGGGGTTGCTAGCGCCAGTGCCAGCGGTCTCTTAGAAGAAAGTATTAATGTAGTAATAAATCAAGCTAAAATTGATGAAATTAATTTATTGGTTCAAGAAAATATAGATCAGGAATTTGCCGAAGCAGAAGAGGATATCAGACAATCCGAACAAGATATTATTTCCGGGCAAAAGGAACTAGAAGATGGTATTCAAGAAATTATCAATGGGGAATCGGATTTAGAAGATGGAAAGACACAATTGGATGCGGAGCAAAATAAAGCAAATGTTGATTTGGCAGTAGCTAAAGATCAACTATTGACAGCTAAAATTGCCCTAGAAGCAACCAAATTGGATTTAACAAGTAGTTTAAATACCATGAATATGCTCTATGATAGTTTATCAGGAGTGATAGAATTACAAAGCATGTATACCAGGTATCAAGCTGCTACCGAGGTATTAAATAATCCTCTTAGCACAGAAGAAGAAAAATTACAAGCCAATGTGGAAATAGAAAATATTAAAGTACAACTGCTAGCTTATCCAGAATTAGCTGAAATCATTTTGTTTTTAGAACAAAACACTGAGATTATCACTATGTCCGCAGAACGTTTATCCTCCATGGATTGGACCAATCTAGATCAACAAGCCAGTGTAGGACAAGTTCTACAAACCGTAGAAGTATATGCAAATACAGCAGTGGAAGAAGTAGAACAGTCTATGGGAACCGCTATGGAAGGCATGAGTTTTGAAGAGTTTAAAGCCATGACAGAAGCGGGTATTGTTGAAATCGATAAACAAATTGCCACCATTGACAATGGGCTTCTAGAGATAGAAAAGGGGCAAATTAGTGCTGCCATAGGCTTTGCAACGGCTGCTTCTGAAATGGCCTTAGGGGAGCAACAATTGGCATCTACAAAGGCGGAATTAGAATCAGCACTGGCTCAGCTAGAAGATGCAAGAGAACAAATAGAAGAAGGTAAAAAAGAGCTAGAAGATGCTAGGTTAGATGCCTATGATAGTGCAGATATGCATCAAGTTATCACCGTAGAGATGGTAGAAAACTTGTTGATGGCCCAGAACTTCTCGATGCCTGCTGGATATGTGGTGGAAGATGGGAACAGCTATATGATTCGAGTAGGGGATCAACCAGAAGATGTAGAAGGTATGAAGGCCTTGCCATTATTCTATATTCCAGGACCAGGAATGATTACACTAGGAGATGTTGCAGAAGTTTTTGTTACTGATAATTCAGATACGATTTATACCAATGTAAATGGCAGTGAAGGAATCATGTTAAGCTTTCAAAAGCAAACAGGATATGCTACCGGTGAAGTATGTGATGCAGTAGCAGAGAAACTAGATAGCTTAGTCGTGGAAAATCCTATGATTAATGTGGTTACTCTGATGGATCAGGGGATTTATATTGATTTGGTAATGGATTCCATTATGACTAATATTTTATGGGGAGCGGCACTTGCTGTTATTGTACTATTGTTATTCTTAAAAGATTTAAGACCAACGATCGTAGTAGCAGTTTCGATACCGATTTCCATTGTAACCACTATCGTTTGTATGTACTTTAGTAATATCACTTTAAATATTATTTCCCTATCTGGTTTAACCTTAGGAATTGGTATGTTAGTGGATAACTCCATCGTTGTTATAGAAAACATCTTCCGTTATCGTGGTTTAGGATACTCGAAAACAGAGGCAGCGATGAAGGGAGCAAAAGAGGTAGGAGGCGCTATTATGGCATCCACACTAACTACGATTTGTGTATTTGCTCCTATTATCTTTACCGAGGGTTTAACAAGACAGTTATTTGTGGATTTAGGTTTGACCATTGGATTTTCTTTATTAGCAAGTTTATTTGTTGCATTGACGGTAGTACCTGCGTTAGCATCGAAGGTATTAGGAAAGAAGGAAACTTCAAAGAATGGACGAGTTACCACTGCAATTATCAATGTTTATGGATTCTTATTAGAGAAAAGTTTAAAGGTAAAATTCCTCTTAATACCAGTGTCTTTTGTGTTATTAGCAGGAAGTATCTACCTTGCTTTTAGCAATGGAACAGAATTTATGCCAACGATGGAATCTACTCAGTTGACAGTAACACTTTCTCTACCAGAAGGTAGTGACTTAGAAGATACCGCAGAAGCTACTGATATTTTTGTAGACAGAGCTTTAGAAATTACAGACATTATAGATATTGGAGCAACCATTGATTCAAGCAATAGTTTATTAGGCATAGGTGGTGCATCTACGGATAAGACTACGATTTATGTTACAACGTCAGAAGAAAGAAGCTATTCCAATCAAGAGCTATCAGAACTATTAGTTGCTTGTGGGGAAGGATTAGATGCTAGCATTTCGGTTAGTTCTGAATCCATGGATATGTCAGCTATGACAGGAAGTGGGATTTCGGTTCAAGTAAGGGGAAGAGAAATAGATACCCTTCAAGAGATTGCTTTAGATTTAAGCACTCAGCTAGAAGAAGTAGAAGGTTTATCAGAATTAAATAATGGAATTGAAGATCGAGAAGAAGAGTTGAGAATCATCATTGATCGTGACAAAGCAATGGAATATGGTTTGACTGTGGCACAAATTTATGGAGAAATTGCCATGAAGATAATGTCCGGAGATGCAGCTACTGTTTTGGTAGCAGAAAATAAAGACTATTCTGTTTATGTAGAGTATGATGCAGATGAAGCCTTAACGAGAGAATTGATGGAATCTATTTCTTTAGAAGGAACGAACGAGGATCGTGAAACAGTGGATATTTTACTAAGTGATATTGCAAGCTTTGAAGATGGCTATTCTCTAACTACCATTCAAAGAGAAGATCAAACAAGATATATTACGGTGAGTGCTGGCATTGCGGAAGGTTACAACATTGGTTTGGTAGCAGAAGAAGTATCACAAATTATAGCAGATTATCCTGTCAAAGAAGGCTATGAATTACTTATGACTGGGGAAGATGAGATGATTCAAGATGCCATGGATGATATGGTATTAATGTTAAGTTTGGCTATCGTCTTTATGTATTTGATTATGGTAGCTCAATTCCAATCCTTACTTTCACCTTTTATTATTATGTTTACTATTCCACTGGCTTTTACAGGTGGTTTTGCAAGTCTATATCTAACAGGTAGTCCTGTTAGTATTATTGGTATGGTAGGTTTTGTTATGTTATCTGGTATTATCGTTAACAACGGTATCGTATTAATTGATTATATGAATCAGTTGAGAGAACAAGGAATGGAAAAGCACGTTGCTATTATAGAAGCAGGAAAGACAAGACTTCGTCCTGTTATTATGACTGCACTAACGACAATTTTAGCCTTATCTACTATGGTATTTAGTCAAGATATGGGATCTGCCATGATGAAACCTATGGCCTTGGTAACCATTGGAGGTTTATTGTATGGTACTTTATTGACTTTATTTATCATTCCTTGTGTTTATGACTTGTTTATACGAGCTAAGAAAAAGGAGGATTTAGATGAGTAAGTTACAAGACTTGACAGAACCTCTAGCACCTAAGGTAGCATTATTATTTCAAGCTATTTATGATTTGTTAGAAGAAAATGTAGATTTAAATACCGTTAAGGTATCAGAAATCGCTACAAAGGCAGGCATTGGAAAAGGTACGATTTATGAGTATTTTGAAACAAAAGAAGATTTGATTGCCTTAGCCTTTATCTGGATGCTGAAAAAGACGGTACAAGAAACGATTGAGACCTTAGAACAATATGATTCCGTAAAAGATATGCTAGGTATGCTATTTGGAAATCTAGGAGCTAGGGTAAATGGAAGAGAGTGTATTATTTTTATTATGGTGATACTCTTTGATAGTTCTCCACTAAATGCGACGATTCGTAAGTATATGGAACTTTTATCTTATGAGGAGAGACCTGTGGCTGTGCTAAGGTATTTGATTTCAAAAGCAAAAGAGAAGGGCCAGCGCCAAGGAAAATGTGGAGATGATTTGTTGCAACTAGAAATAAGTTCTAAATTTATGACCTATGCTCTTTGGCTTAGTAATCACAAAACAGCTAGTGAAAAAGAAAAACAAGAAACACAAGCTTATATGATAGAGCGAATATGGGAACAATTTTAACAAAGAAGACGCAGTAGTTACTATTGCGTCTTACTTGTTATTTTGGTATAATCTATTAAAGTGTAGTAAGGCAGACGAAAGGGAGGTCTACAATGGAGCAGAAAAACAATTGTGTTATAAAGGAAAAAGGTGGTACAGGTAGCATTCATATTGCAGATTCCGTTATTATGAGTATTGCAGAGTTAGCCATTGCAGAAGTCGAAGGAGTTCAATGCAAAAAGGGATCTAAGGGCATACAAGCTGAAATTGTAGATAATGTGGTAAGTATGGATTTAACTCTAAGTGTTGCATACGGAAAACATATTCCAGAAACCTGTCAAAAGGTACAAACTAAGATTAAAGGTACGATAGAAAGTATGACAGGCCTTGTGGTGAAACATGTTCATATTAGAGTTAATCATATTGCAATGTAAGCAATATTGGTACAAAAAGAGAAAGGCAAGGTTGTATAAGTGACAAGATCAGAATTAAGAGAACAGATATTTAAGTTGTTGTTTAGAATAGAGTTTAATGAAGCAGAAGATATGGGGGCACAGCAAACTTTATTTTTGGCAGATGATGAATGCAAATTTTCACAAAAGGATGCAACTTATATCGCAGATAAATATGAGAAAATCTATGCGGCGTTAGATGATATTGACGAAATGATTTTTGCGAAAGCAGAGGGCTGGAGCAAAGGAAGAATGGGAAAGGTAGAGCTTACCATTCTACGTTTGGCTGTATATGAAATCTTATTTGATGAAGCAGTTCCAGCTAGTGTAGCCATCAATGAAGCAGTAGAATTAGGGAAAACATTTGGTTCTGACAATTCAGGGAGTTTTATCAATGGAGTGTTAGCAAAATTTGTGAAATAGGTTTCTTATGAAGAATATTTATTCAGTAGCACAAGTAAATAGTTATATCAAAAATATGTTCATTCAGGATTATCTCTTACAAAGTATGGCGATTCGAGGCGAAATTAGCAATTGTAAGTATCATTCCTCTGGACATATTTATTTTACGTTAAAGGATGAACGTGGAAGTTTGGCTTGTATCATGTTTGCAAGTTATGCAAATAAACTAGGGTTTAAAGCAAGTGATGGCCAAATGGTAGTGGTAAGAGGTAGCATCGAAGTTTATGAACGGGATGGAAAGTATCAACTCTATGCTAAAGAGATGGAACTTGATGGAGTGGGTCGTCTCTACGAACAGTATTTAGCGCTAAAAGGCGAATTAGAAGATATGGGAATGTTTTCTAAGGACTACAAACAAGAGATACCTTTTTATGCAAAAAGATTAGGAATTGTAACAGCCAAAACAGGTGCAGCCATTCGTGATATCATACAAGTTGCAAAACGAAGAAATCCTTATATAGAGATTGTAGTATACTCTGCCTATGTGCAAGGGGAGAAGGCCGTAGCGAGCATTGTGACAGGAATTGAAACCTTAGAAGCTTATGGTGTGGATGTTATGATCGTAGGCCGTGGTGGAGGTTCTATTGAGGATTTGTGGGCCTTTAATGAAAGAGCAGTAGCCGAGGCAGTATTCCATTGTAGTGTTCCAATTATATCAGCAGTAGGTCATGAAACAGATACTACGATTATAGATTTTGTTTCAGATATGAGAGCGCCTACGCCTTCTGCAGCAGCGGAACTAGCAGTCTGTGATATTCGAGGTCTATGTGAGCGTGTAGAACAGTATAGGCAAAGTTTAAAACAAGCATTGTATTATAAATTAGATAGTAAGAGAGAGAAACTAAATCATCTGAAGCGCTTGCTTGAAGCGAAGCATCCAAGACAGAAATTGTTAGAACAAAGTAATTATGTATGGCAGCTAGAGGAACGCTTACAGCATAGATTTCAGGCAATTTTAGAGAAAAAGAAGCATACACTTTCTTTGTATGTAACAAAGATGCACGGTTTGTCTCCCTTGTTAAAGTTAGAACAGGGAATGGCTTATGTATCTGATGAAGAGAATCGAGCGATTTATTCTGTAGATCAAGTGAAACTAGAAACTAGATTGAAAGTCCAATTTAAAGACGGAAGTTTAAAGGTAAAAGTGGAAGAAAAGGAGCAAGAGAATGCCGAAGAAAAGTACAGAAACGAAACTTAGTTTAGAAGAGTTATTTTTGCAACTAGAAGAGATGATTGCTTCTTTAGAAAAGCCAGATAATACCTTAGAAGAATCGTTTAGACTCTATCAAGAAGGAATGAAGCTTATTCAACATTCCAATGATTGTATTCAACTCGTAGAAAAGAAAATAGTCATGTTAGGAGAAGCGGATGAATCATAATTTTATTAGCATTCAAAAAGAAAAAGTAAAAGAAATAGAGACTATCATAGAAAGATTTCTTCCTAAAACAGCAAGCTATCAACAAACCATAGTGGAAGCTATGAATTATAGTGTAATGGCAGGTGGAAAACGACTAAGACCTATGTTGATGAAGGAAGTTTTTGATAGATTTCAAGGGAAAAGTACAGCAATAGAGTCCTTTATGGTAGCCCTAGAAATGATACATACCTATTCTTTGGTACATGATGATTTGCCAGCAATGGACAATGATGAATTCCGTAGAGGGCGCAAGACCACACATATTGTATATGGGGAATCTATGGGAATCTTAGCAGGGGATGGTTTGCTAAATTATGCCTTTGAATTAGTGTCCGGGTCCTTTCGCCTAGTGCCGGTAGAGGAATATGCAAATCTGGTAAAAGCCTTCCAAGTTTTGTCTAAAAAGGCAGGTATCTATGGTATGATCGGTGGTCAAGTTTGTGATATGGAATCCGAACAAGAGGATGCTTGTATAGGAGAAGCAGAATTATTGTTTATCCATGAACATAAAACAGCAGCATTAATTCAAGCAGCTATGATGATTGGTGGGATTTTAGCCGGATGTGAAGAGGCGGTAATCGATAAGTTGGAAAAAGCGGCCTACAATATTGGCTTAGCGTTCCAAATTCAAGATGATGTACTAGATGTTACTAGTACCTTTGAAGAATTAGGAAAACCAATTGGTAGTGATGAAAAAAATGATAAATTGACCTATGTAAAAATATATGGACTTGAACACTCGAAACAAGAGGTAGAACGTCTATCAAAAGAAGCAATTGCATTATTAGAAATCCAAGAAGATAGCTTTTTGGCTCAATTGCTAGATAGTCTCATTACTAGAAGTAACTAGGCTAAGGAGAAATGAATGTTACTAGAACAAATAAACAAAGAGAATGACATTAAGAAGCTAAATCAAAAGGACTATGGAGCATTGGCAGAAGAAATTCGCGGATTTTTGATCCAAAGCTTAAGTACCACAGGTGGTCATCTAGGTCCCAATTTAGGGGTGGTAGAATTGACGATGGCTTTGCATACCGTGCTAGATCTTAACAAGGATAAAATTGTATGGGATGTGGGGCATCAAAGTTATACCCATAAGTTATTGACGGGAAGAAGAGATGAATTTCAGAACCTTAGAAAATTTGGTGGAATGAGTGGATTCCCTAAGCGTAAAGAACATCTTGCAGATAGTTTTGATACCGGTCACAGTTCTACTTCTATTTCTGCCGCCTTAGGTTTGGCAAAAGCAAGAGATTTGCGTGGAAGTAAGGAAACGGTAGTAGCTGTGATTGGGGATGGCTCTATGACCGGTGGGATGGCTTATGAAGCATTGAATAATGCTGCTAGGCTAGATTCTAATATGATTATTGTCTTAAACGATAACAATATGTCAATTTCAGAAAATGTGGGAGGCATGCACAAATATTTAACTAAGATTCGTACAGGCGATAAGTATCTTGGTTTAAAATATAAGGTGACCAGTACTTTGTTACATAGCATGCCAAAACAAGGAACCAAGGTAGTGGAACAAATCCGAGGTATGAAAAATGGAATTAAGCATGTCATCATGGGACAAACATGGTTTGAAGATTTAGGCTTAACCTATTTAGGTCCAGTAAATGGTCATGATACCAATACATTAATTCGTGTACTAGAAGAAGCAAAGAGATTAAAGGGTGCAGTGGTAGTTCACGTAAATACAAACAAAGGTTTAGGCTTTACTCCTGCAGAAAAACACCCAAGTAGATTTCATGGAGCAGAGCCCTTTGAGATTGGAACAGGTTTGCCTAAGAAGCCTAGAAAAGTTGCAAATTATACCGATGTATTTTCTACCGTCATGATTAAACTAGCTCAAAGAGATGAATCAGTTGTTGCCATAACTGCAGCTATGCCAGATGGTACAGGATTAAAGAGATTTCGAAATATTCATCCTAAGAAATTCTTTGACGTAGGAATTGCAGAACAACATGCAGTTACTTTTGCAGCAGGATTAGCAGCAGGAGGTTTTAAACCCGTGGTAGCCATTTACTCTTCCTTTTTACAAAGAGCCTATGATCAGATTGTTCACGATGTATGCATTCAAAATCTTCCTGTGGTATTTGCTATAGACAGAGCAGGGCTAGTAGGAAGTGATGGAGAGACTCATCAAGGCATCCTTGACTTTTCTTATTTGTCACCGATTCCTAATATGCATATCATGGCCCCAAAGAATAAGTGGGAATTATCTGATATGATGAAATTTGCAGTAGATTTAGGAAAGCCTGTTGCTGTTCGTTATCCTAGGGGCGCGGCTTTTGATGGGTTAGAGGAACATAGAAGTCCGATTCAACTAGGGAAAAGTGAACTCTTAGTAGAGGGAGAGAAAGTAGCTATTTTTGCAGTAGGTAGTATGGTAAAGGTAGCCCTTGAAGTGAGAAAACGTTTAGAAGAAAAAGGAATCAAAGCGAGCCTAATCAATGCCAGGTTTGTAAAGCCAATTGACGAAGATGCTATCTTAGCAGCCTGTCAAAGACATGAACTTTTGGTAACTATGGAAGAAAATATGGAACGTGGCGGATTTGGGGATGCTGTGGAAGCCTTTCTAAACCAAGAAGAAATAGATATACAGATACACAAGGTAGCAATAAAGGATCAATTTGTTGAACATGGAAGCGTAGAAGAGTTATATCGTTTCCTTTCGATAGATGCAGAAAGTGTTACCAATCAAATTGTAGAGAGAATTGAGTGAGTATGAAAGAAAGATTAGACATTTTACTAGTTCAAAATGGATATGCGAATAGCAGAGAAAAAGCAAAAGCTATCATTATGTCAGGAAAAGTATTTATCAATGGACAAAGAGAAGATAAGGCTGGTTCTATGTTTGATTTAACAAAAGCCAGTTTAGAAGTAAGAGGTTCTAGCCTTGCCTATGTTAGTAGAGGTGGATTGAAGTTAGAAAAGGCAATTCCACAATTTCAAATTTCATTGGAGCAAGCAACCTGTATGGATATCGGTGCTTCTACAGGCGGATTTACGGATTGCATGCTGCAAAATGGCGCTAGTAAAGTGTTTTCTATTGATGTAGGTCATGGACAATTAGATTGGAAACTAAGAAGTGATGAAAGAGTGGTCTGTATGGAAAAGACTAACTTTCGATATGTTACCAAGGAACAAATTGGCTGCTTGATTGATTTTGCTTCTTGTGATGTATCCTTTATATCACTGACTAAGATTTTGATTCCAGCAAGGAACTTATTAAAAGCAGAAGGAACTATGGTCTGCTTGATTAAGCCACAGTTTGAGGCAGGAAAAGATAAGGTAGGAAAAAAGGGTGTGGTAAGGGATCCGATTGTTCATAGAGAAGTGATCGAGAAGATTCTAAGCTTTGCACAAATGATAGGATTTGACGTGTTGGGCATCTCCTTTTCTCCCATTACAGGTCCTGAAGGAAATATAGAATACTTACTTTACATTCAAAAGAAAGCAATCATCGAAGAGCCGATCTTGAACTTAGAAGAAAGAGAAGCAGAGCAGTTACATCTAGAAGAGATGGTAGTAGAAGCTGAATGGAAAGAGAAAATACAAGAGATGGTAGAACAAGCCCATCAACAATTAAGTAAGTGATGGAGAAAAGCAGATGAAGAGAATATGCATGATCACCAATCGTGCCAAAGACAAAGACTTATTGATTCATACAAGAGTTAGAGAGTTTTTGCTTTCTAACTCTTGTGAAATAGAAGAAATATACTTGCACTGGGATAGTGAAGTTGGAAACTGGTCTGGAATAGACATAGAAGATATAAAGGCTGATTGTTTGTTGGTCTTAGGGGGCGATGGTACTATGATGCAAGTAGCAAGACATTTCTATGGTTGTGGAATTCCACTGTTAGGAATCAATCTAGGGAATTTAGGTTTTTTGACTGAGATTGACAGTAGAAATATAGAGAAGCCTTTAAGTCAACTCCTACAGGATGAGTTTTATATAGAAAAGCGTATGCTTCTAGAAGGCACAATACAAACAAAGAAGGAGTGTATTTCAGGTCTAGCGCTAAATGATATTGTAGTAAATAGAGCAGGTGCCTTGCAAATTATTACCTTTGATGTATTTCTTAATGAGCAGTTATTAAAGAGGTATAAAGCCGATGGTTGTATTGTAAGTACAGCTACAGGTTCCACTGGTTATAATCTTTCTGCAGGTGGGCCCGTGTTAGATCCTACTTGTGAAGCAATCGTAATGACCAATATTTGCCCACATGATTTATTTAATCGGGGAGTTGTACTTTCTTCGGAGAAAGTGGTTAAGATTGTAATCCCAAAAGAGGGTGAGAAGAATTGGCAAATTGAAGCTAGTTTTGATGGATGTAAAACAGTTAAAATGGAAGTTGGAGATAGTATAGAAATTAGAAAAGCAAAGGAATATGTAGATATCATTCGATTACAAAATACTAGTTTTCTGGAAATTTTACATGAAAAAATGGGGTAGATTATGGTAAAGAATAGATTAGAACAAATCGTAGCATTGGTAGAACAGGTGGATATAGAAACCCAGGAAGAGTTGACACAATTGTTGAAGGATTCTGGATATAGCGTAACACAAGCAACCGTGAGCAGAGATATCAAAAAGTTAGGTTTAGCCAAAATTCATGATTCCAATGGAAAGCAAAAGTATGTGTTACCCATCGGATTTCAAGTAGACTTGTCTGCAAAATACCATAGAGTTTTAACCGATAGTTTTATTGGTATGGAATTAGCTATGAATCTATTGGTAGTGAAAACAGTGTCAGGAATGGCTATGGCAGCAGCAGCGGCACTAGATGCTATGGACTTAGAACAAATCGTTGGTGCAGTGGCAGGAGATGATACCATTATGATTGCAACTAAATCCATAGAAGAAGCTGAGGAACTTAGAAACAAGCTAAGTGAAATAGTAATGTAATATATTCCGAGAGATCATGTGGGGAACAGGAGGGAAGAATGCTTCGTAATTTATATGTAAAGAATTTAGCATTAATTGAAGAGTGTGATATACATTTAGGGACTGGACTCAATGTTCTATCAGGAGAAACTGGTGCTGGAAAGTCCATCTTGATTGGAAGCATTAACTTAGCATTGGGAGCAAAAGCATCCAAAGACTTAATTCGTAATGGGAAAGATTTTGGTTTGGTAGAGTTGTTGTTTGAACGATTAGACGATAGGATTGAAGAGTTTATGATGGCTCAAGATTTACCAATCGAAGAAAATAAAACGGTTTTGATTCAAAGAAAGATTACAGCAACCCATAGTAGTTGCAAAGTAAATGGACAAACGGTTACAGCAAAACAAATCAAGGACTTGGCAGAATATTTGATTGATATTCATGGACAGCATGAGCATCAATCCTTACTAAAAAAGGCAAAACATATGGAGATTTTAGATAGTTTTGCAGGGCAAGAAGTGGCTAAACTATTAAAATTAATTAAAAGGTCCTATCAATCCTATCAGGATAAAAAGCAAGAACTTGAGCAAGCTACTAAAGATGAGCAAGAGAGAAAAAGAGAATTTGATTTTCTGAATTTTGAAGTGAACGAAATTGAAACTTTCAATTTAGTGGTAGGTGAAGATGAGGAATTAGAGTCAAAGTTTGAAAAACTACGTTTTTCTAAAAATATTAATCAAGGTTTACTCAAAATAGAGAAGATATTAGACTTTGACGAAGGAATCGGATCGATGCTAAGTCAGGCACTAAGAGAGAGCAAGCAAATTCTTGGCTATGACAATGGATTAAAAGTAGTAGATGATATGCTTATGGATATCGAAAATATACTGAGTGAAACGAACCAAGAAATTAGTAAGTACCTAGATCACTTAGACACGGATGAGGAAAGCTTTTTCTATACAGAGAAGAGATTAAACGAAATCAATCGCTTGAAGGTGAAGTATGGAAGTAGTATTGAAGAAATCCTTGGCTATGTACAGGAGAAGAAAAGTCATTTAGCAAAGTTAGAAAACTACGAGCTTTATATAGAAACTCTGCAAAAGGAACTTGCCACAGAGTATCAAGTACTAGTACAACATTGTGAAAAATTATCCCTTCATCGAGAAGCTGAAGCAAAGAAACTTGAGAAATTATTACAAGAGAGTTTAATCGAATTAAACTTTTTAGATGTAGCCTTCCATATACGATTGAGTAAAAAGGAAAGTCCATCCATCACCGGTTTAGAAGAGGTTGAGTTTCTCATATCTACTAATCCTGGGGAACCAGTAAAGCCTATGGGACAAGTGGCCAGTGGAGGAGAACTTTCTAGAATTATGCTTGCAGTAAAGGCGATTTTAGCAAAAAGAGATCATATCGACACTCTTATTTTTGATGAAATTGATGTAGGAATTAGTGGAAAAACAGCATGGAAGGTATCAGAGAAATTAGGAGTACTTGGACAAGTACATCAAATTATTTCTATTACTCATTTACCGCAAATAGCAGCCATGGCAGACCATCATTACTTTATAGAAAAGCGTAGTGATCAGGGGCATACCACCACCTATATTGAAAAAATGGATGAGAATGAATCTACAGAAGAGCTTGCTAGAATGTTAGGAGCAGATGGAATTTCAGAATCTGCAATGAAACATGCTAGTGAAATGAAAAGCCAAGCCAAAAGTTTGAAAAAAAACAATAAATAACACTTATAGAAAACTCCTTTTTAGCAATACTAATTGTGAAAAGGAGTTTTATTTATGAAAAAAAATCTGATGTTGTTATTTCTAATAAAAACCATAGGAATACTTTCTATTGTTTCATCCCTGACAGGATTTGCTGTATTGTATTTAAATGAAAGTTTACCAACGAAAATCCGAGTGAAATCGGGGGAGGAAGAGACTTTTAGTTTCGGCTTACCCATAGTAGCTAGTTTAGTGAATGCCAATGTCCTAGATGAGGAAGTTATGATACGGTTTGATGAACCAGTAACATTTGTTGGAAATCAACTCAGTAGTTATCATTTGGATTTACAACTCTTAGGGATATTTCCATTAAAGCAAGTGGAATTAGAGGTGGTAGAAGAGAGGTACTTAACTCCTATTGGTTTGCCAATAGGGATCTATATAGAGACAGAAGGTGTGATGGTAGTAAATACTGGTATCGTAGAGGCAAGATTTGGAGAAATATATCCTTCGGATCAAATATTGATGGTAGGAGATTATATCATAGCAGTAGATGGGTTCCCTATAGAAACGAAGGAGGAGTTGATTGATTGTATTCAAGACTCAGGAGGGGAAGATTTATTATTAACGATTAATCGAAACGGTCAGGTTTTCGAATCTAAAATAACTCCTGCAGAAACAGCAGAAGGAACCTATAAATTGGGCATTTGGGTCAAGGATAATGCGCAGGGAATCGGAACCATGACATATATTGATGAAATGGGAAGCTTTGGAGCCTTAGGGCATGGAATA
This sequence comes from uncultured Lachnospiraceae bacterium, assembly GCA_964369945.1. Lineage (GTDB taxonomy): Bacteria > Bacillota > Clostridia > Lachnospirales > Lachnospiraceae > RGIG6307. The sequence continues at coordinate 885 of CAYJHO010000044.1, read as the reverse complement.
CATGATATTGATACAGGAGAATTGGTACATCTTGAAGAGGGCAGTATTTATCGAACCAACATCATAGCAATTACAAAAGGGAGTACTGGAGACCCTGGAGAGCTTACGGGAGTCATTGACTATCGTTTAGACTTTATCCTTGGAGATATATATCAAAATACAGATCATGGAATTTTCGGAACGAGTAATTATGTATTACAGAGTGAGTTAAGAAGCTTAGAGGCATTACCTATTGGGTATAAGCAGGAGGTATCCTTAGGGCCGGCTCAAATTATATCTACCGTGGGAGAAGAAAGAATTACTTATGATATTGAAATTATTGAATTGGATTATCAACCTAGCGAAGTAAATAAGGGGATAAAAATTAAGATAACGGATGAAGCCTTACTAACGGAAACAGGAGGAATAGTACAAGGAATGAGCGGAAGCCCTATCATACAAGATGGGAAGATTGTAGGGGCAGTGACTCATGTGCTTGTAAATGACCCAACGAGAGGGTACGGAATTTTTATTGAAAATATGCTTGAGTCGGCAGAAAATATAGCAGAATAATCAAAAGCGTTAGTCCTTAACATCTTAATTACCACCGAGATAGACGGGCTAACACTTTTCCTTTGACGGACTACAAAGTGAGGTGTATACTAATATTAGTATAGAAATTTCTCGTTATCTTGCGGTTTGTTTAGATTGTGGATAATGGGGAGATTATGAATAGAGAATTATCCGAAGTTATGCGTAAAATAGCAGGTACCTGAATTTTAGATACCTGCCTTTATTTTGCCAATAACCACGCATTACTTTGTGATAATTCCATTGTACGAAACTGCGGTTGAATATTTCACGACAGGGGCGCCGGAGCGGAACTATGTTCCGCTCCACTGGTTT
>CAYJHO010000043.1:0-16812 GCA_964369945.1 uncultured Lachnospiraceae bacterium | reverse complement strand
TTTGTTAAAACATCTTTTATTTGTTTCTTAAGTCTATTGTACTGCGGATGATACTTATATTCGTTGCTTTCTAGAATCAACTTTAAAATCTTTGTAATTTCTATTTTTCTTTTAATAATATTTTCCGCTTGTTCTAGCTTATTATTATCTTTAAAAAACATTATACTATCATACTTATCTAATCCTTGACGACTCTTTACAATTACTTGTTCATCCTCAATAGAAACATCTTTCCAATCAGAAAGTTCTATTTTTTTTAAAATATCCGATTCTAACTGTTTATACTCTGCTTCTTGTCGCTCCCTTTCTTGACGTTCTATTTCTTGACGTTCTATTTCTTGACGCATTCTTTCTTGACGCATTCTTTCTTGATGCTTGCTTTCTTTATCTACTTTTATAACAATTATTATAAATATAATAAAGAGAATTAAAAGGTACATGGTTCTCCTCCAATATTCATTACACAAATAACCTCCCAGAGGGATTATTTATGATTTCTAAATTTTCATTTCTACCCTTACAATTTTATCACACCTTAAATTTTTTTTATATTAATATTTTACATTACACCAAAACAACCTCTTCTGCCATATGTAGAAAACTATTTTACCATCTGCACCTACTGCATCTAATTGGACCATACAAAAAGCTCGGAAACCCTTATAAACTGGGCATCCAAGCTTTTTTATCCGTTATTCCATTTCAATCGTTCCAGGCGGTTTCCCTGTCAAATCATAGAATACTCTATTTACATGATCTACTTCATTTACAATTCTAGTTGTTACCTTAGCAAGTACATCCCAAGGAAGATCACAACTTTCTGCTGTCATAAAGTCAATCGTATTAACAGCACGTAATGCTACTGCATAGTCATACGTTCTTTCATCACCCATAACACCTACAGAACGCATATTCGTTAAGGCTGCAAAGTATTGACCAATGCTTCTATCTAGACCAGCTTTTGCAATCTCTTCACGGTAGATATGATCTGCTTCTTGTACAATCTTAACTTTCTCAGCCGTAACTTCTCCGATGATACGGATTCCTAGACCTGGGCCTGGGAATGGCTGACGGAATACTAAGTACTCTGGTAAACCTAGCTCTAAACCTGCTTTACGTACTTCATCCTTAAATAAGTCACGAAGTGGCTCAATGATTTCTTTGAAATCCACATAATCAGGTAGTCCCCCTACGTTGTGGTGAGACTTAATCACTACTGATTCTCCACCTACTCCACTCTCTACTACGTCTGGGTAGATAGTTCCTTGTACTAAGAAATCAACAGTTCCAATTTTCTTCGCTTCTTCTTCAAAGACACGGATAAACTCTTCCCCGATAATCTTACGCTTTGCTTCTGGCTCATCTACACCTTTTAGCTTCTCATAGAAACGATCTTGTACATTCACACGAATAAAGTTTAAGTTATAATTTTCTTTGTTTCCAAAGATCGCTTCTACTTCATCTCCTTCGTCCTTACGAAGTAGACCGTGATCTACAAATACACAAGTAAGTTGATCTCCAACAGCCTTGGATAACATAACCGCTGCAACAGAAGAATCTACTCCACCTGAAAGACCACATAACACTTTACCCTTACCAACTTTGGCACGAATTTCTTCGATGGCTCTTTCTACAAAAGAGTCCATACGCCAATCCCCACTACATCCACATACGTCTAAAACAAAGTTGCTTAACATCTTAGTTCCTTCTACAGTATGAAGAACTTCTGGATGGAATTGAATAGTATATAAATTCTTAGCTTTATCTTCTGCTGCTGCCACAGGACAATCTGCAGTGTGTGCTGTAATTTCAAATCCTGGTGCAACCTGTGCAATATAGTCAAAGTGACTCATCCAACAAATAGTAGACTCACTTACATTATGAAACAATGGAGAACTCTGCTTTACAAATAATTCTGTCTTACCATACTCACGTACATCCGCTCTCTTTACTTCCCCACCTAAGATATGGTTCATTAATTGTGCCCCATAGCAAAGGCCAAGTACTGGAATTCCTAATTCAAATAGTTCCTTTGTATAAGTAGGAGCTCCCTCTTCGTAACAGCTGTTTGGTCCACCTGTTAAAATGATTCCTTTTGGATTCATCTCTTTGATTTTCTCAATATCTGTTTTGTAGGAATAAATCTCACAATATACGTTGCACTCACGCACACGTCTTGCTACTAATTGATTGTATTGACCACCAAAATCAATCACAATAACTTTTTCTCTCATAGTCTCTAAAGACCTCCTATGTTTAATCTTAGATTGGAATCTAAAGCCTTTGCTTTTAAGGCTTTAGATCTTCCTTAGGGGACTTTGTCCCCCACTTGTTCCAAATGAACTTTTGAATTCTTACGAAGATTTCTAAAGAAGAGTATGCGCAAATCGTGTGGAAACGTCTGTATTTAGGGGCTGTTTTCTAGCCCCTTAGGTACAGCTACGTTGGAACCGAGCGAGAGCGCATTTGCAATACTCTTCTTTAGAAATCAATAGGAAAGATTCCGAGAGTTCATAATCTTTCTTAATTATAGTGATATTCTGCTTTCTTGTCAAAGAAAATGTCTATAAACTATTTGCTTTCATCTCTAAATGCCAAGGCTACTAGATCTTCTGTTGTTTTAAAGTACATATTGTTGGTATCCTTTAGTTTCTGAAATACCACTTCTACTTCTGACTCAGGTAGGAGTTCCATCTTAGTCGAAAAGCTATATCCTTTCCCATCATAGATCCTACAAGTTCCGCCTTGTTGTAAGTATTCCATCTTATTAGAATTCTTATGAGTCAAAGTATAGTAGGTTCCATCTTCTACGATAACGGTAAACACAACTTCCTTTTCTCCATAGCTCATCAGCACATGGCGACTATGTTCATATCTAGCCTTTCCATTGGGTGCAAACTTTGCAAAGGAAGCATTCCAATTTGCATCTAAGTCAAATTGTTCCATGGAGTTCCAAATCACCTTACCTGCCACCAATTCAAGTTCAAATAAATCTGCTCCATTTCCCATCATCTTCTTTACCAAAGGAATTTGTCCTGAAAGCCCTTTGATTACTGCTTCCTCTGCTTGTTTACAAAGAAAGGTAGCTCTAAGCTGTTGGTACATCTTTTCTCTTTCTGCTTCACTAGCACAAATGAGACCTGAAATTCGATCTCCTAGCTTAATATTTCCATAACAATAAGAAGCTCTCTTTACTAATAGATAATGTCCCTTCTCATAATAGAAGTATTCCAAGATATGCACGCCACCATCTAAACTAACATACATCCTCTTTCTGCTAGCACAAAACTCTAACACTGCACCCTTGGCTTCTTCCATCGATAATCGATTCTTAAATATATCATATTTGCCCATGTAGGGAATCCTCTTTTCTATTTAAATTTTCTATGTATTCTTGTCCCCACACATTCAAGGCCTTCAACACAGTTCGAAAACTCTCTCCTATAGGACTGAGCTTATACTCTACCTTAGGTGGCACCTGGGGATATTCTATTCTAAGAACTAGCCCTTCTGCTTCTAACATCTTTAATTGTCTCGATAGGGATGTGTGAGTCATTTCTTCTGGCATCCTTCTTTGCAATTCATTAAACCTTAAAGTCTCTTGTGACAATAGAAATAAAATATAAATTGACCATTTCCCTGAAAGTAACTTCTGTGTCGTTACATAAGGGCATTTTCCAAATAAATTCGGCTTTTCATTCATATCCATTACTTGATCCATTGCTTCCCTCCATCTATATCATTTGATTCATACGAACAAAAACTATCGTATGACACTAATCGTAATAATAACGAAATAAAAGCATACTGTCAAGAGCATAGGTTCATGAAACACAAAAAAACACCTATCTGGGAAGATAGATGTTCTTTTATATCATCAATATTTTCAATTGCTCTCTTTAGTATTTTTACATGATATTTATCCAAAGTGCTTCCTCCGCAAAGATGAAAGAGCCTCCTTAGCATCATATGCAATTCCTGTTTCTGCATATTCTTCTTCTGACAGCTTTATCTCTCTATCAATTTCATAATTATCTTGCATACCTTTGTAGGCTTGCATACCTTTGTAGGCTTGCATACTTTCATAGGCTTCAATACTCATGACAACTAAATCACCATAGCCATTTTTAGTAATAAAAATAGGTTCATTCTTTGCGTGGCAGAGTTCCGATATTTCATTCGTATTCCTAAGATCAGTAATAGGTCTAATTTGTGGCATATCATCATCTCCTTTCTTTGTATATAATTGTAACATTATTATGCACATTGTTCAACAATAAATACATATACAGATTCTATCTATGCTTTTGTTTTAAACCAACCAGTAGTTTTGTTTGCTATCTTTACTAAGATCAGCATCACTGGCACTTCTACCAATACCCCTACAATCGTAGCTAGAGCTACTGGGCTATCCGTTCCAAAGAGGGCGATGGCTACCGCTACTGCTAATTCAAAGAAGTTCGATGCACCAATCATACCCGCTGGTGCTGCCACATTGTGTGGTAATTTCAAAATCTTTGCAGCAAGATAAGCAATAAAGAAGATCAAAAATGTTTGAATAATCAGTGGCACTGCTATCATAGCAATATGAGTTGGGTTTTCTAAGATTACATCTCCTTGGAAAGAGAAGATCAAAGATAAGGTTAACAATAAGCCAATGATGGTAATATTCGAAAACTTAGGGATAAAGGTTTTCTCTAGGTAATCTACGCCATGTTTCTTCGTTACGATGTTTCTAGTGATGACACCACCTGCTAGCGGAATAACTACGAATAATACTACCGATAAGATTAAAGTATCCCAAGGTACACTAACTCCAGTCACTCCTAATAAGAATGCTACAATTGGTGTAAAGGCAACTAAGATAATCAAGTCATTGGTTGCTACTTGCACTACCGTATAAGCAGCATTTCCTTTGGTTAAGTGACTCCATACAAATACCATCGCTGTACATGGAGCTGCACCAAGTAATACAGCGCCTGCTAAGTAATCAGTTGCTAGTTCTGGGCTAATCATTCCTTGGAATACTACAAAGAAGAAGAACCAAGCAATTCCAAACATAGTGAAAGGTTTGATCAACCAGTTGGTGATCCAAGTAACAAATAAACCTTTTGGATTCTTACCTACGTTTTTGATGCTTTGGAAATCTACCTTTAACATCATAGGATAAATCATCAGCCAAATTAAAATTGCAATGGGAATTGACACATTTGCATATTCAAATAAATTCAAAAAATCTGGAATCTGTGGTACAAATTTACCAATTAACACTCCTGCTACCATACATAGTACTACCCAAACGGTTAAGTACTTTTCAAAAAATCCTATTCCTTGAGATTGTTTTTCCATCTCGTCCTCCTAAACTTCCTTCGGGCTTTGCCCTAATACTAAATTAAAAACGGCTGTATTAGATTAAAGAAATAACCTACTACAATAATTCCTACCGTACAAATGGCAATAAATGCTCCTAATAATTTCGGCTTTACTGCTTTTCTAAGCATAATCATAGATGGTAAGCTCAGAGTCGTCACTGCCATCATAAATGCCAAGATGGTTCCAAGTTGTGCTCCTTTTGCAAGCAAAGCTTCTGCAATCGGAATAGTTCCAAAGATATCTGCATACATCGGAATACCAGCAATGGTAGCCATAATAACACCCAATGGATTGTTGCTTCCAAGTACGGTTTGGATCACATCTTCTGGAATCCAGTTATGAATCAAAGCACCAATACCTACTCCAACAAGGATATATGGAATTACCTTTTTAAAGGTGCTTACTACTTGTTCTTTGGCAAATACTAGTCGATCCTTTGTGCTCAAATCTGGAGCTTCAATATCTACACTTCCTGCGTTTAGCACAAAACTTTCTACATGCTTCTCCATCCCTAGTTTATCCAACAAGGTTCCACCTAATACTGCAATAACAAGACCAAGTACTACATAAACAACAGCTACTCTCCATCCGAAAATACTCATCAGTAGCATCAAACTTCCTAAATCCACCATGGGAGATGAGATTAGAAATGAGAATGTTACCCCTACTGGCAAACCAGCACTGGTGAATCCCATAAATAAAGGAATCGAAGAACAAGAACAAAATGGTGTTACCGTTCCTAATAGGGCTGAAATAATATTGGCCCAAATTCCTTTAAATCTACTTAATATCTTCTTGCTTCTCTCTGGAGGAAAGAAACTTTGTATATATGAGATCATAAATATCAAGGTACATAACAAGACTACAATCTTAATCACGTCATAAATAAAAAACTGTAAGCTTCCCCCTAATTGACTTTCCACATCTAATCCTAGACTGCTTAGTATATTACCCACCAAATCGTTCAACCAATGCATCCCTAAGATTTGGTTTTGAAAAAAGTCCCACGCATTTCCAATCGCTTCCATAACTCTTCACCTTTCTTAAATCAAAATCTATCGATATGTTTATTATATTCCATTTTAGCAAAATGTCAACACTTAAATCGAAAATTTTTGATTTGTAATTTTTACAATATTTTTGTGGTATCATAAATTATCGTACTTGATAATATAGTAGTATGTCTTTATTCTAATAAGAAAGGGTATTTACTTTATATTGATGCCTTGTATTTTGTAACTCGTAGAAAATTACTTATGTTGAGGAGGTTAACATGAATCTTGGACTTATTTCCCTAATTCCCATTGCGATTTGCCTGGGACTTATCTTACGAACGAAAAATGCTTTTCTTTCCATATTGTGTGGTTTGGTCAGCGGTTCCCTTATTATTTTTATAAACACTGGAACCCCATTTACTGCCATTAATTCCATTGTTGGTATTGGTACCGATCCCTATCAATTCAAAATTATTGGTTTTGTAGTCTTAACAGGAGCCCTTGTGTGTGCCATGCAAAACTCTGGCGGAATTGACGGAGTAGTAAGCCTTTTGCATGACAAGAAGAAAAAGAGTTCTTCCGCAGTCTTAGGGCAACTCTTTACCATGCTGATTGGAATTCTGACATTTATGGATGCCACTAGTTCTATGGCCATCACGGCTGTGGTAGGAAAGCCTATTTTTAAAGAGGCTAAGCTATCCAAAGAAAAGCTAGCGCTGATTGTAAACAGTACGGCTGCGCCTATTGCTTGGATCATTCCCTTTGGCGGTGCAGGTGCCATGATTGCTGGTGCACTAACAGAAGCTGGGGTAGATAGTAGCTTAAGCTTTCGCTATGTCATAGAGGCTATCGGCTTTCAGTTTTATACCATTTTACTTTTAATCACCTTAGCTGCTTCTATTATGATGAAGAAAGAAATTGGTCCCATCAAACATATTCCTTATGTAGAACACAAATTAACGGAATCTTTCGTCCCAAATAAAAAAGCATATAACATGATTGTCCCTATTGCAATTCTTATCCTTAGTATTATTTCTATGTTACTTTATACAGGAGGAGGAAATATTATGTTTGGGGACGGTGCTACTGCTGTGTTCACTTCTGGAAGCATCACCTTAGTACTTACTGCTATTTTTTACCGTTTACAGAATCTAGCAAAGTTCGATGTGATTTTATCTTGGTTTTTCCAAGGGATGAAAAACATGATAGAAATAGCCGTATTACTTCTCATTGCTTTTGCCTTTGGAACGGTGATTAGTCAATTAGGGACGGCAGCCTTCTTAGTTCAGGTAACAGCTTTTATCCCTGCTAGCATCCTACCATTTGCCATCCTTTTGCTCTGCTCCTTTGTAGCCTTTTCCACAGGAACAAGTAGCGGAACGGTAACCATTATGATTCCTTTAGTTCTTCCCATCGTGATGGCCAGTGGTGGCAGCATCCCCCTAGCCGTAGGGGCTGTAGTTTCAGGAGCCGTTTTTGGAGATCAGAACTCTGTGATTTCAGATAGTGTCATTATGACTTCTTCTATGACGGATGTAGAACCAGTCAGTCATGTAAAGACGCAAATGCCCTATACCTTAATCGCATTAGGGGTATCCGCCATCTTGTACCTAGTATGTGGATTCATTATGTAACGAAAAGGAGAAAACGAATATGGAACTTACCAATATCAAGGAAATTTATGAATATTTTGATCGCATTGGCTGTCTTAGCTTCTCTACGATTAATGAACAAGGAGAGCCAGAAGCTAGAATTGCACACTTACGTGGCTTCGACGAAGAAGGAATCTACTTTATGACCATGTACACCAAATCCTTTTATCAACAATTGAAAAAACATGGTAAACTAGCTATTTCAGGTCTATGTGCCAATACTAACGTAAGCCATGATGATGTAGGATTGCCTGTATTTGAAGCTGGTTATGCGGCTCGTATGACGGGAGATGTGGTAGAAGTTTCTATGGAACAGATCAAAGCTAAGAACAATCCTATCTTTGATGTCTGTATCAAAGATCAAGAGAAATACCCAGCTATGGTAGTCTTTTGTATCACCGCTGGTCGTGGGGATATCTTTGATTATGACTTTGAACTAGCAAATCGTGAGAATAAACTAGAGCGAATTTACATCTCTTACAACGGAAAGCCCCTTCGCTACTCTGGACTAAACATTGACCAAGAAGCCTGTATTGGCTGTGGTGTCTGTCAAAAGAAATGTTCTTTTAAAGCCATTCACCAACTAGAAAAGACCTACTGCATCGACAAATATCGTTGCGATGAATGTGGGGATTGTTATCTAAACTGTCCCGTACATGCCATACAATTAAAAGACGCCTAAGGCCAAAACCACGCAAGAAACTGCGTGGTTTTTCTATGATTTTCTTGTCATATTTCACAGAAATCCTCTTCCATAAATGTGCATTTGCACGAACACGCAAATATTGGTTGCAATGCATTGCTACTTATGCTACATTACAAACATAGCAATTATTTTTAGGAGGTTCTTATGGACAAAAATAAGAAAATAGAAGAACTCTTGAGTCAAATGACTCTAGAAGAAAAGGTGGCTCAGCTAGATATGGCAAGTGGTAGAGACTACTCAACCAAGCCAGATCCAAGACATGGATGTTCCGTACTTCCAGACAGTGATTTCTACTGGGACAAATTTGATGAAAAATATCCCCACAGCGTAGGTTGCGTGCACGATGCTTATTCCACCCCTGCTGTATTCAATAAAATCCAAAAGCATATCATCGAAACATCTAGACTTGGAATTCCAGCTATCTTCACAGCGGAAGCCTTACATGGCATCACCGGATTAAGAGGAACGGTATATCCAGTACCACTTGCTGCAGCGGCTACTTTTAATGAAGATTTGGTCTATCAAATGGGAGATGGTATCGGAACCGAAACTAGAGTCCTAGGTATGCATGAAATCCTTGCTCCTAACCTAGATGTATGTCGTGACCACAGATGGGGTCGTGAAGAAGAAACCTTTGGAGAAGATACCTATCTTGCCTCTCGTATGGGGGTAGCCATCATCAAAGGAGAACAAAAGGGCGATGTAAGCCGTAAGGATGCGGTTGCTTGTGAGCCTAAGCACTATTGTGTACATGGTATTCCAGAAGGTGGAATCAACTGCGCTCCTGCTCGTGTTGGAAAAAGAGAAATCGAAAGCAGCTATTTGCCTGTATTTGAAGCTGCGGTAAAAGAAGCTGGTGCTTACAACGCCATGGCTAGTTATAATTCCATTGATGGAGACACCGTGATGTGTTCTCAGGAATATTTAACAGATATCTTAAAAGATCGTATTGGTATGAAAGGATTTGTCCGTTCTGATTGGGGTGGTATCACCAAGATCGCCAATGAGCATAAGCTTGTTACCAACTATAAAGATGCCATTAAACTTGCCATCGGAAATGGTTTGGATGTACAAGGTTTAGACTGTGAAAGTAGATTCTTTGAAACCACAATTTTAGAATTAATCGAAGAAGGTAAGTTAAGTGTAGAGCGTATTGATGATGCAGTTCGTAGAGTTTTAGGCGTGAAATTTGACCTAGGCTTATTTGAAAATCCATATACCGATGAAACGGAATGGGAAGATGTGATTCGTTGTGAAAAGCATCGCATGGTTTCTCTAGAAGTAGCAAGACAGTCTCTTGTTTTAATGGAAAACAAAGACAATGTTCTTCCTTTATCAAAAGATGTGAAATCTATCGCCATTGTTGGCCCATCTTCCAACCACCAGAAAATCGGTGGCTACTCTTCTATACCTACGGATTATAGACTTCCAACTGTGGTAGAAGAAGTTCGTAAACTAGTAGGGGATGATGTAATCATCAAACAATGTGATGGCTGTGCCATTTCAGAAGGTGAGAAAAAGCCAATCTTTGTAGAAGGCCAACCTCACCTAGCGTCAGAAGGGGAAGAAGAAATCAAGAACATGATTCCGGAGACCCTAGAACTAGCAAAAGACTGTGATGTGATCATCTTTGTCGGTGGCGACAATACCATCACCAGTGGAGAGGGAAAAGATCGAAGTGATTTAAGACTTCCAGGTCAACAACGCTTTTTAATAGAAGAATTAGCAAAATTAGGTAAAAAGTTAATTATTGTTGCTGAAAATGGTAAAGCAATCGATTTATCGGTAGAAAAAGAAGTTGCTGATGCCATTTTAGTAGCATGGTTTGGTGGTGAGCATGGAGCACAAGCCATTGCTGAAGCTATCTTTGGTGTCTTTTCTCCTAGTGGTAAACTTCCAATTTCATTCCCGCCAAACTCCCTAAGTATGCCTTGCTATTATAGCAATCCATCGGGCGGTTTTGGTACTTATTACGAAGGACAACGTGTAGCCTTATATGAATTTGGCTATGGCTTAAGTTATACCAGCTTTTCCTATTCTAATATGCAGATAAACAAGTTAGATACTTATGATTTCCAGGTAAGTGTGGATGTCACAAATACAGGTTCTATGGATTCTGATGAAGTCGTACAACTTTATATTGACGATATCGAATCCTCTGTCGTAACTCCTGCAAAACTTTTAAAAGCCTTCCAGCGCATTCATGTAAAAGCTGGAGAAACACAAACTGTAACACTCACACTAAACTATGATAGCTTTAAATTATTTAACCTAAAATATGAATGGGTAGTAGAACCAGGCAACTTTAATATTATGATTGCAAGGTCTTCTAGGGAAACCATGTTAGAGCAAGTTATAACAATCTAACTCGTATGTATTATATATATGCACAAGGAAAACCTTATTTTCTTTGTGCATATTGTATAGAATGACTCCTATATTTTTAACAAAACAGAGAAATGTAAACATTTCTGTCTAATCTATTGTCACATTGCACAATTTAGTTTAAGATATATTTTATAAATAGTTAATGATTCGTACACAGGTTGTTAACAAATTAATCAAAAAGGAGAACTGTATGCAAGAAAAACAAAAAAAAACCAAATCTATGGGATTCGCCAAACATTTACGTAGATATGGGGAACTACATATCATGGCTCTACCAGGAACTATCACATTACTAATATTTGCCTACATACCAATGCTTTGGCTTGTTATGGCATTTCAAAATTATAGGGTAGCTGATGGCTTACTTGGTAGCGAATTTATTTGGTTCGATAATTTCGAATTTCTATTTACTACCTCAGATGCTTGGACCATCACGAGAAATACGGTACTCTATAATATAGCTTTTATCACACTTGGATTAATCTGTGCTGTGACACTATCTATCATGCTTAGTGAATTATACTTTAAGAAAGCAGCAAAAGTTTTTCAAACAATCTTTATTCTGCCAAACTTCTTATCTATCACTGTAATCGCTATCATCGTTTATGCTTTCCTCTCTCCAGTAGACGGACTTGTAAATGGTATATTAGAAAGTATGGGCTTACCAATCCAAAACTGGTATTTAACCAAAGAAATCTGGCCTCCACTTTTAATCTTTATTAAATTGTGGCAAGGTGTTGGTTATTCCGCAGTTATTTACTTAGCAGCTATTTCTGGTATCTCAACAGAGTACTACGAAGCAGCCATGTTAGATGGAGCAACCAAATGGCAACAAATCAAGTATATTACCATTCCATCTCTTAGATTTGTTATCACAATTCAATTGATTATGTCAATTGGCGGTATGTTTAGAGGGGACTTCGGTTTATTCTACAGTGTAACACAAAACAACGGAGCACTTTATCCTGTTACCGACATCATTGATACCTACGTATATCGTTCTCTAACTGTTGTAAATAACACAGGTATGGCAACAGCTGCTGGTCTTTACCAATCCGTAGTAGGATTAATTTTGATTCTAGTAGCAAATAAGATTGTACAAAAAGTTGATTCAGATAGCTCATTATTCTAGAAAGGTTGGTATATAAATGGAACAAAAATTAACAAGCGAAAAAAAAGAACGAGATCATTATAATAAACTGACTCGTATTCCAGCCTCTGCTAACGCAGTACTCTTAGGAGTTATGATCCTGATTGCAATTGTCGTAATCCTACCGATTGCATTAGTAGTCATCATCTCACTATCTAGTTCTTACAGTATTGGTAGTGTTGGATATTCTTTCACACCTGTTGAATGGTCTACTGAGGCTTATAACTATCTTCTGTTAGGAGATTTAGGAACTCAGATTTTAGACTCTTATAAGATAACTATTGCACACACAGCAGTAGGAACAGTATCTAGTTTATTTGTAATGACACTATACGCCTATGTATTAGCACAAAAGTACTTCCCATGCAAGAAATTCTATACCTTTTTAATGTTTATCACTATGTTATTCAGTGGTGGTCTGGTACCTTCTTACATTGTGAACACACAAATTTTAAATCTATATGATAGCTTCTGGATCTTTATTCTTCCAGGTTTGGTATCTGCTTATAGTGTTATTATTCTTCGTACCTTTATTACTACTACCGTACCGGAAGAAATGTTTGATGCAGCTCGTATCGATGGGGCAAAGCATTTCTCTATCTACTTTAAGATTGTATTACCACTTTCAAAAGCAGGGATTGCAGTTACCGCACTGTGGTCAGTAGTTGCTAGGTGGAATGACTGGTTTACTGCAACTCTTTATGTAGAAAATCCGAACCTAGTTCCACTACAAACTATGTTACAACGTATCCAAAATAACATTGACTTTATCAAAAATAACTCAGCACTTAGTGCCAGCCCATCAGGAGCACAAATTTTAAGATCTATTCCAAGTGAAAGTACTCGAATGGCGATTGTTATTATTTCCGCTTTACCTATGATCTTTGCATATCCGTTTTTCCAACGTTATTTCGTGCAAGGTATTACAGTTGGTAGTGTGAAAGGTTAATAATAAATAAAAAAAATTATTTTAAGGAGAAGTTTTATGAAGAGAAAAGTTCTAGCAACATTATTAGCATCAGCTATGGTAGCAACCGCATTAGTTGGCTGTGGTGAAACAACAGAATCAGGAACTCCAAGCGAAGGTGGCGACACAAGCACAGAGGCCGAAGCTGGTGATGACTCAGCAGATGCAAGCAATGAAGAAGTAACCGTACTAACTTATTACTATCCAGATGATTTAACAGCACACACAGAAGTCGTATGGGATGTGTTAAACGACTATCTACGTGAGAAAATCAATGTAGAAATCGATTACAAGCCTGTTTCTTGGGGTGATTATGGTACCAAAACTAACACAATCAAATCTTCAGGTGAAGCATTTGACATCATGTTTGAAAGTGGAACTTACCTACATACTGTAAACCAAGGCTTTGCAATGCCTATCACACAATACCTTGATACTGCAGGCGCTGATATGAAAGCAACTCTTCCTTCTTATGTATGGGATGCTGCTACTATCAATGGCGAAGTATACGGTGTTCCTACTTACAAAGATAATGCTGTAGTATATTCTGTTATTTACAACAAAACTTTAGCAGATGAAATCGGTTTAGATATGCCTGAAACTATGGACATTAGCACACCAACCTTAAATACCTTATTCCGTGAAGCAGAAGCTAAATTAGTTGAAACTTTTGGTGAAGATCATGGTTATACTGTAACAAACTACAACACATTGACTATGAGTATGGATGACTTAGCTTCTCGTTTAGCAGTTACTAACATCGTAGGTGATGAAACTTTTGCTATCGAAGATGGCGTAGTAGTAAACCCTTATGCACAACCTGAAATGCAAGAATACTATCAAATTATGTCAGATCTTGTTAAAGATGGAATCGTTCCTATGGACGCTAGAGTTATGGACCTTGCAGCAGTGAAAGCTGATGGAACTTTCTTAATGGAAGTTGGTTTAGGCTATGTTTCTTTCCCAGTAAATGGATGGTCTGAAAATTACGAAACAGCTATCGTATTGCCAGAAACTACTTATATCACAACCCAATACTCTACTTTTGGAACAACTATCGTAGGTGCTAACTCAGAAAACCCAGAAAAAGCAGTAGAGTTTATCAACTTACTTAACACAGATAACTTTGTAGCTAATACCATCCGTTTTGGTGTGGAAGGTGAATATTATACTGTAACAGATGCTGATCGCCTTTCTTTTGCTGATACTTTAAATGCTGACCCAGGTGCAAGAACATACTACAAATGGTATGGATGGCAATTTGGTAACATCTTTGCTATGACTCTTCCAGAGCAAGAAGCAGATGACTTATTCGAAAAGCTAGTTTACTTCAACGATACAGCTCTTCCTTCTAACATGGGATTTGTATTCAATACAGAGCCAGTAATCAATGAAATTACAGCTTGTACTGCTATTCGTACAGAATATGAAATCAACCTAGAGCAAGGTTTAATCACAGATGTTGAAGCTAACATGGCTGAATTCAACCAAAGATTAAAAGATGCTGGTGTAGATGCTATCGTTGCAGAAGCGCAAGCTCAATTAGATGCTTGGAAAGCAACTCAATAATTTAATTTTTAAAGAAATGCTAGAAATTCTAGCATTTCTTTTTTTGTTCATACTTTGTTCATATTTTCATGTAACAATTCTAAACTTTTAAACATTTTGTATAAAAGCATTGCTTTTTTTTTCAACATATTGTATGATATGTTTAGAAGATTATTAACACTTTGTTCATAATCTATCTATAAATAATTTTGCTCTACTTGTAAACGAGACGGAGCATCCACTTATTAAAGGAGAAATTTTTATGAAAGCAAGAAAAGTTTTAGCAACATTATTAGCTTCTGCTATGGTAGCTACTGCTTTAGTTGGTTGTGGTGAAACAGCAACTACTGAATCAGGCGCTGATGCAGGAAACACAAATGAAGGTAACGAAGAGACTGTAGTATTAACTTACTACTATCCAGATGATGAGAATGCTCATACTGAAGTAGTTTGGGATGCATTAAATGCTTACTTAATTGAGAAAATCAACGTAGAAGTAGATGCAAAGCCAATTTCTTGGGGAGATTATGCTACAAAAACTAACACAATCAAATCTTCTGGTCAAGATTATGACCTAATGTTTGAAAGTGGTACCTTTAACCAAAGTGTTGACTTAGGTTATGCATTACCTATCACTCAATATATGGAAACAGCTGGTGCTGATATGTATGCAGCAATTCCTGAATCTGTATGGGGTTCTGCTACTGTAGATGGCGAAATCTACGGAGTACCTACTTACAAAGATAGTTCTGCTGTTTATAGTATCTTATACAACAAGACTTTAGCAGATGAAATCGGATTAGAAATGCCTGAAACTATGGATGTTTCAATCCAAAACTTAGAAGCATTATTCCGCGATGCAGAAGCTAAATTAGTAGAAACTTTTGGTGAAGATCATGGTTATACTGTAACAAACTTCAATGCTGTTCCAGCTCAATGGGATGACTTAGCTGCACGTGTTGCTGTTACCAACATTCCTGGTGGAGAAGTATTCCCATCTGTAGAAAACGGAACTGTTGTTAACCCTTATTCTACACCTGAAATGCTTGAATACTACACAATCATGTCTGGCTTAGTTCAAGATGGAATCGTTCCTATGGACGCTAGAACTATGGATGTAAATGCTGAAAAAGCAACTGGTACTTTCTTAATGGAATTAGGACATGGATATGTTGCAATTTCTGAAAATGCTTGGAGCCCTGATTATGCAGTAGACATTATTTTACCTACAAAGTCTTATATGTCAACTCAATCTGTAAACTTTGGTACTACTATTGTTGGACCTAACTCAGCAAACCCTGAAGCTGCTGTAGCTTTCTTAAACCTATTAAACACAGATAACTTTGTAGCTAATACAATCCGTTTCGGTGTTGAAGGTGATTACTACACAGTAACAGAAGATAACCGTTTAGATTTCGAAGGTACCCTTAACTCTGCTCCAGATGCAAGAGCTTACTACAAGTGGTACGGATGGCAATTTGGTAACATCTTTGCTATGTCTTTACCAGCACAAGAAGATGATACCTTATTCGATCAATTAATGCACTTCAATGAAACAGCATTATCAGCTAACATGGGATTTGTATTTGATACAACATCTGTAACAAATGAAATCGCTGCTTGTTCTGCTATTAGAACAGAATATGAAGCTAACCTAGAATCTGGTTTAATTACAGATGTTGAAGCTAACTTAGCTGAATTCAACGCTAAATTAACAGAAGCTGGTATTGATAAAGTAGTTGCAGAAGCTCAAGCTCAATTAGATGCTTGGTATGCTGAAAACCCAACAGAATAATATAAGCCAAGGGCAAACAGGAAATCGGTCATTTAGACCATTTCCCGTTTGCCCTTTTTTTATTGCCATCAAGTCGCTAGCAAGTCGCGGCTTTGGATATCATATTAGATACTGGGCTTCCGCGCGGGAAATTTATTTTGCAAGAAGTCGCTAGCAAGTCGCGGCTTTAGATGTCACATTAGGTACTAAACTTCCGCGCGGGAAATTAAGGTATGGTTATGGTTCTCGGGAGGCTTCC
>CAYJHO010000042.1:14498-17097 GCA_964369945.1 uncultured Lachnospiraceae bacterium | reverse complement strand
CCAAAGAGGAATGACAGATGAAGATATTATGGATATTACTTCTGTGAAAGCTGAAAGGCTTCAGGAAATCAAACAGAGTATTTAGCTAAGAAGAGAATATTTGATTGGAATTTCAAAAAAAGTAAAGGATTATGAAAAGAACCTATTGACAGTCAAAGGCAAACATAATAATATATTAACTATATGTGAAATGCAATGAAAGTGCACAGTAGTATATTGTTTTCCGTCAGAGAGAGATATCCAAGGATTCCTTGGCTGCAAGATATCTTCGGTTCAGATAATATATGAAATTCCCACTAGAGCAGCTTGATTGAATATAGTAGGTTAAGCCGTTAGAGCACGTTACGCTCCTTAAGTGTCTGCTATGCAGAAAAGTGGGTGGTACCGCGGAATTTTTCGTCCCTAGTTTATACTAGGGGCGTTTTTTATTGTAGGAAGAAGAGAAAGGGAAGTAAAATGAGAGCAAAATTGGATGAAATAAAACAACGAGCAATGAGCAGTATTGAAGCTGCTAATACCTTAGAACTTTTAAATGATGTACGTGTAGAAGTGTTAGGGAAAAAAGGGGATTTAACCGCTGTGTTAAAATCTATGAAAGATGTAAGCCCAGAGGAACGCCCACTCGTTGGTCAAATGGTAAATGAAGTACGTGCTGAAATCGAAGGAGCATTAGAAGTAGCAAAAGAAAAAATGGAAGCTGCAAAACTAGAAGCTCAATTGGCAGAAGAAGTAATTGACGTTACTCTTCCAGCAACAAAACAAGCAAAAGGACACAGACATCCAAATGCAAAAGTATTAGACGAAGTTGAGAAAATATTTGTTGGAATGGGCTATGAAGTAGTGGAAGGACCAGAAGTAGAAAAGGATTATTATAACTTTGAAGCTTTGAATATTCCTGCGGATCATCCTGCAAAAGATGAGCAAGATACCTTCTATGTAACAGGAGATATTTTACTTCGTACTCAAACATCAGGTGTACAGGTTCATGAAATGGAAAAAGGGAAATTACCAATTCGTATGATCGCTCCAGGTAGAGTGTTCCGTTCGGATGAAGTGGATGCAACACATAGTCCTTCTTTTCACCAAATTGAAGGTTTGGTAATTGATAAAAATGTTACCTTTGCTGACTTAAAAGGAACACTAGCTGTATTTGCTAAAGAATTATTTGGAGAAGAAACAAAAGTTAAGTTTAGACCACATCACTTCCCATTTACAGAGCCAAGTGCAGAGGTAGACGTATCTTGCTTTAAATGTGGAGGAGACGGATGTCGTTTCTGTAAAGGAAGTGGTTGGATTGAAATACTAGGTTGTGGTATGGTACACCCTCATGTATTAGAAATGAGTGGAATTGATCCTAACGAATATACTGGATTTGCATTCGGAATGGGACTTGAGAGAATTGCATTATTAAAATATGAGATTGATGATATGAGACTTCTTTATGAAAATGACGAACGTTTCTTGAAACAATTTTAGGAGGATAAGAGAAATTATGAAAGCAGCATTATCATGGATTAAAAAATATGTTCCAGAATTAAACTGTACAGACCAAGAATACTGTGATGCTATGACATTATCAGGAACAAAAGTAGAAGGTTATGAGGTTTTAGATAAAAACTTAGAAAAAATCGTAGTGGGTCAAATTGTAGAAATCACAGCACATCCAGATGCAGATAAATTAATTGTGTGCCAAGTGTGTGTAGGAGAAGAAACTGTTCAAATCGTTACTGGTGCCAAGAATGTAACAGTAGGAGATAAGGTTCCTGTAGTGTTAGATGGTGGTAAGGTAGCAGGTGGTCATGATGGTGGCCCTATGGCAGAAAATGGCATCAAAATCAAAGCAGGAAAACTACGTGGAGTTCCAAGTAATGGTATGCTTTGTTCTATCGAAGAACTAGGTTCGACTAGAGAAATGTATCCTGAGGCTCCAGAAGATGGTATCTATATCTTGCCAAGTGAGACAGAAGTAGGAATCAGTGCGATTGAATTATTAGGTTTTAGAGATACTGTGTTCGAATATGAAGTAACTTCGAATAGAGTGGATTGCTATAGCGTATTAGGTTTAGCCAGAGAGGCAGCAGTTACCTTTAGAAAGCCTTTTGTACCACCAGTGGTAGAACTAAAGGAAAACAGTGAAAAGGTAGAAGATTTCATAGCAGTAGAAGTACAAGATACGGATTTATGTACTAGATTTTGTGCTAGAGTTTGTACCAATGTGAAAATTGGACCAAGTCCAGAGTGGATGCAAAGATACTTAGTAAAAAGCGGAATCCGTCCAATTAACAATCTAGTTGACATCACAAACTATGTGATGGAAGAGTATGGACAACCAATGCATGCCTATGATTTAAGTAAAATCGCTGGAAATAAGATTATAGTAAAGCGTGCAAAGGATGATACTACGTTTGTTACCTTAGATGGACAAGAGAGAACATTAGATAGCGAAGTATTGATGATTTGTGATGCTGAAAAAGAAATTGGTATTGCAGGCATCATGGGTGGAGAAAACACCATGATTACAGATGATGTTAGCACTGTTTTATTTGAGTCAGCATGTTTCCATGGCGCCAATGTGCGTAAGAGTTCAAAAAGAGTAGGA
>CAYJHO010000042.1:0-14475 GCA_964369945.1 uncultured Lachnospiraceae bacterium | reverse complement strand
CCGATGCTTCTGGAAAATTTGAAAAGGGCTTGGATCCAAGAAATGCCGAAGATGCCATTAATAGAGCTTGTCAATTGATGCAAGAATTAGCTTGCGGAGATGTGGTAGCTGGAATGGTGGATGTAAAAGAACCATTAAAAGACTTGGTGCAAATTGCGTTTGAAGCAGAACGAATCAACAAGATGCTTGGAACAGATGTGAGTAGAGAAGAAATGCTAGATATTTTGCAAAGAGCAGAAATTGCCTATGAAGAAGCTAGCAATATGTTAATCATTCCTTCTTTTAGACAAGATGTGTTAGGTTTTGCTGATGTAGCAGAAGAAATTGCTCGTTTCTATGGTTATGATAAGATTCCAACTACCTTACCTAGTACAGAAGCTACTGCTGGAAAGTTATCTTTTAAACTAGAGATTGAAAAAAAGGTTAGTGAAATCGTAGAAGGCTTTGGTTTCTCACAAGGAATGTGTTATAGCTTTGAGAGTCCAAAAGTATTTGATAAATTATTATTGCCAGCAGATAGCGCTTATAGAAAAACAGTGACCATTTCCAATCCATTAGGAGAAGATTTCTCGGTAATGAGAACCATACCATTAAATGGAATGTTAACAAGCTTAGCAACCAACTACAATCGTAGAAATAAAGATGTAAAATTGTATGAGTTAGGAAATGTATACTTACCAAAGCAATTGCCAATGACAGAACTTCCTGAAGAAAGAATGCAATTAACACTTGGTTTCTATGGAGAAGGTGATTTCTTCACACTAAAAGGTGTAGTAGAGCAAGTTCTTACAAGCATTGGTATGAATAAGCGAGTGGATTACAATCCTAATGAAAAGGAAACTTTCTTACACCCTGGAAGACAAGCCCATATGATATATGATGGTGTATGCATTGGATATTTAGGAGAAGTACACCCTAGCGTTTGTGGAAACTATAACTTAGGAACAAAAGCATATGTTGCAGTTCTTGATATGCCACATTTGGTAGAAAGAGCTACCTTTGCTAGAAAGTATGAAGGGATTTCTAAATACCCAGCCATTACACGTGACATTTCAATGACAGTACCTAAAACTGTTATGGTTGGAGAAATTGAGCAAGTGATCTTGCAACGTGGCGGTAAGATTTTAGAAAGTTTCCAATTATTTGATGTATATGAAGGAAGCCAAATAGCAGAAGGATTTAAGTCAGTAGCTTATTCTATTAGCTTTAGAGCAAAAGATAGAAATTTAGAAGATGCAGATGTAGCGCAATCTATGAAAAAAATATTAAATGGTTTAGAACAGCTTGGAGCGGAACTCAGAAAGTAGTATAATAGACTGAGTGAAGTAAAACAAGAGAAATTGAAAGGTAGAAAATAGACATGGAAAACAAGACATTATGGGAAGTATATAGCAAGGAACAACTAGCGCAACTAGATGTATTTTCAAATGAATACAGAACATTTCTAGATAACGGAAAGACAGAAAGAGAGTGTGTTGATACAATTGTTAACACCATTGAAAAGGAAGGCTATATCTCAATTGAGAAAGCGATGCAAAGTGGAAAGCAATTGCAAGCCGGCGATCGTGTTTATGCAGTATGGATGAATAAAGCGATTGTTATGTACCAAATCGGTACAGATGCTATGGAGCATGGAATCAACATCTTAGGAGCACATATTGACTCACCTCGTTTAGATGTAAAGCAAAACCCATTATACGAAGATGGTGGATTTGCTTATTTAGACACACACTACTATGGTGGAGTTAAGAAGTACCAATGGGTGACTATTCCTCTTGCATTACATGGTGTAATCGTGAAAAAAGACGGAACAACAGTAGAAGTGAATATTGGAGAAAAGGAGGAAGATCCAGTATTTTTCATCTCTGATTTACTAATACATTTATCAGCTGAGCAACTACAAAAGAAGGCAGGGGATGTAATCCCAGGAGAAGCTCTTGATATTATTGTTGGAAGCAAACCACTTATCATAGAACCAAAAGAAGGTGAAGAAAAAGCCGAGCCTGTAAAGGAAGCTGTGAAAAAGGGCGTTCTTGATATCTTAAAAGAAATGTATGAAGTAGAAGAGGAAGACTTTATTTCAGCAGAATTAGAAGTAGTACCAGCAGGAAAAGCAAGAGAAGCTGGATTTGATAGAGCTTTAATCTTAGGCTATGGACAAGATGATAGAGTTTGTTCTTTCTCTTCTATGAAGGCTATGTTAGATGTAGGAGAAACAGATAGAACCATCTGTTGTATCTTAGTTGATAAAGAAGAAATTGGTTCGGTAGGTGCAACAGGTATGCATGGACAATTCTTTGAAAACAGCATTGCAGAAGTAATGAATTTAATGGGTCAATATTCTGAGTTAAATGTAAGAAGATGTTTAAGCAGAAGTTGTATGTTAAGTTCTGATGTAAGTAGTGCTTATGATCCTTCTTTTGCAGGAAGCTTTGACAAGAAAAACGTAGCTTATGTAGGAAAAGGAATGGTATTCAATAAATTCACAGGATCTAGAGGTAAATCTGGTTCTAATGATGCAAATGCAGAATACCTAGCCCATATTAGAAATATTTTTGAAAAAGAATCGATCCAATTCCAAACAGCAGAGCTTGGAAGAGTTGATTTAGGTGGCGGCGGTACCATTGCTTACATCTTAGCAAAATATGGTATGAATGTGATTGACAGTGGTGTAGCTGTTATGAGTATGCATGCTCCTTATGAAGTTACTTCTAAAGTAGACGTATACGAAGCTTATCGTGGTTATATGGCATTTGTGAGAAATGCGAATTTATAAGATATGAAAACAAGTGATTTTAATTTTCATCTGCCAGAGCATTTAATTGCCCAGGATCCCCTTGAAAACCGCAGTAATTCAAAATTGTTAGTGGTGGATAAGGAAAGTGGAGAAATGAGACATCACATTTTCAAAGATATTGTATCTATGTTATCTGCTGGAGATTGCCTTGTGTTAAACAATACCAAGGTAATCCCAGCTAGATTATATGGAGCGAAAGTGGACACCCATGCATCTATTGAAATTTTGTTACTAAAGCGCCTAGATAAAAACGACTGGGAATGCTTGGTGAAACCAGGAAAGAAATGTAGAGTTGGGGCCAAGATTGTCTTTGGAAATGGTGAATTATATGGGGAGATAGTGGAAGCAAAAGAGAATGGGAATCGTGTTATTCGCTTTAGCTTTACAGGTATTTTCGAAGAAGTCTTAGATCGATTAGGAGAGATGCCATTACCACCTTATATTACCCATAAGTTAGAAGATAAGAGCAGATATCAAACGGTATATGCTAAATTTGAAGGAAGTGCTGCTGCACCTACAGCGGGGCTTCATTTTACGCGTGAACTTTTAGATGAGATTGTGGCAAAGGGAGTAAAGATTGCCTATGTTACACTTCATGTAGGGCTAGGAACCTTTCGACCAGTGAAGGTAGATGATGTGAATCATCATGAAATGCATAGCGAGTATTATGAAGTTTCAAAAGAAGCAGCAGATATTATAAATGAAACCAAGGCACAGGGAAAACGAGTGATTTGTGTAGGGACTACTAGTTGTAGAACGGTGGAAAGTGCAAGTAATAAGGATGGGATAGTAGAAGCAAAATGTGAAGATACTAGCATTTTTATTTACCCAGGTTATCAATTCAAAGTGTTGGATTGCTTGATTACCAACTTCCATTTGCCAGAGAGCACACTAGTTATGCTAGTTAGCGCACTAGCATCTAAGGAATATATTATGAATGCATATGAAGAAGCGATTGAAAAAGAATATCGGTTCTTTAGTTTTGGGGATGCAATGTTTATCGCGAAAGATCCGCAATAAACAGTTTATTGCGAAAGATCCGCAATAAACAGTTTATCGCAAAAGAACTGCATTAAACAGTTTATCACAAATTTGGTAAAATTACTGAATAGAAAAAGAGGTACTAAGTGTTTAAAGAAATAGAATTAAAACAAATTGATATTACAAAAGCTCCTTCAGAGGATGATACCAAACGCCAATATTTTTATATGGCAAAGGCGAAGAGTTATATTGAAGAAATGATAGCTAAGACAGGGAAAAGACCAACTTGTTGTGTTACCACTTTTGGATGTCAAATGAATAGTAGAGATAGCGAGAAGTTAGTCGGTATCTTAGAGTTAATTGGATATGAAATGATAGAAGATGAACATGCAGATTTTGTGATTTACAACACTTGTACTATTCGTGACAATGCCAATCAAAAAGTTTATGGAAGATTAGGGGAACTTAAGAGTTATAAACGTAAGAACCCTAATATGAAAATTGCGTTATGTGGTTGTATGATGCAAGAGGATACTGTGATCGATAAAATCAAACAAAGTTATAAGTTTGTAGACTTGATTTTTGGTACTCACAATATCTTTAAATTTGCAGAACTCTTAGTTGCTACCTTAGAAAGAGATACCATGGTAATTGATATCTGGAAGGATACGGATAAAATTGTAGAAGATCTACCAGTAGAAAGAAAATATCCGTTCAAATCAGGGATTAACATTATGTTTGGTTGCAATAATTTCTGCAGTTATTGCATCGTTCCTTATGTGCGTGGTCGCGAAAGAAGCAGAAAGCCAGAAGATATTATTACAGAAGTAACAGAACTAGTGGCTGACGGAGTAGTTGAAGTTATGTTGCTAGGGCAAAATGTAAATAGCTATGGAACTGGCTTAGAAGATAAGGTGACATTTGCTCAACTCTTAGAAATGATGGAACAAGTTGAGGGACTAGAAAGAATTCGCTTTATGACTCCTCATCCAAAGGATTTAAATGAAGATGTAATTGAAGTAATGGCAAAATCAAAAAAGATTTGTAAGCATTTACATTTTCCAGTTCAATCAGGATCTAGCAAAATTTTAAAAGCTATGAATCGTAAATATACGAAGGAAGAGTACTTAGAAAAGGTAGCAAAAATCAAGAAAGCAATACCTGATATTGCGATTACCACGGACCTTATCGTTGGTTTCCCTGGGGAAACTTATGAAGATGTCTGTGAAACTATAGATGTGATTAAGCAAGTAGAGTACGATACAGCCTTTACGTTTATTTACTCTAAGAGAACAGGGACACCAGCTGCTGCCATGGAGAATCAAGTAAGTGAAGAAGTGGTAAAAAAGCACTTTAACGAAGTATTAGAAACCGTACAATTGATGTCAAGAGAGCGTGTTAAGAGATTCGAAGGGCAGATTTTAGATGCTCTAGTAGAAGACATTAATACACATGATGCTAGCTTAGTAACAGCAAGGTTATCAAACAATATCTTGGTACATTTTCCTGGAGACACTTCTTTGATTGGGAAAATTGTTCCAGTGAAATTAACAAAGTGCCAAGGATTTTACTATATGGGAGAACAAGTCTGATATGTCAACACTTACACCAATGATGCAACAGTATGTGGATACGAAACAAGTGTATCATGACTGTATTTTATTTTATCGATTGGGTGATTTTTATGAAATGTTTTTTGAAGATGCTACAACAGCAGCTAAAGAATTAGAAATCACCTTAACAGGAAAAGCATGTGGATTAGAGGAACGCGCACCGATGTGTGGGGTTCCTTTTCATGCTGCAGAAAGTTATATTAATAAATTAGTTTCAAAGGGGTATAAAGTAGCCATTTGTGAACAGGTTGAAGATGCCAAGAATGCAAAAGGCTTAGTGAAACGTGAAGTGGTACGAGTGGTAACCCCTGGAACAAATCTAAATACACAGGCACTTGAAGAAGGAAAGAATAATTATTTGATGTGTATCGCCCTTGTAAGTGACAAGATAGGCTTGTCCGTTTGCGATATATCTACAGGGGATTACTTTGTAACAGAATTAGAAGATCATAGGAAATTGTTAGATGAGATTATGAGATACCAACCAACAGAGATTATCTGTAACGATGCTCTATTGGTGAGTGGCTTAGATATCAATGACCTTAAAGATAGATTAGGAATTAGCTTGTACACCATTAGTTCTCATATGTTTGATGATGATAATTGTCAAAAAACGTTATTGAGACAATTTAAGCTAAATACCTTGATAGGACTAGGTTTGGAAGATTTTCCAATAGGAAGTATTGCCGCTGGAGCACTTTTGCAATATCTTCAAGATACCCAAAAGACTTCTTTGCAACATATTAGACATATTAGTCCTTATTTGACTAGTAAATATATGCTCCTAGACAGTTCTTCACGAAGGAATTTAGAATTAACAGAAACTTTAAGAGAAAAGCAAAAGAGAGGTTCTCTGCTTTGGGTTTTAGATAAAACCAAGACAGCTATGGGAGCTAGACTCTTGCGTACTTATATAGAGCAACCTCTGGTAGAAAAAAAGGCCATAGAAGAAAGGTTAGATGCAGTAGAGGCTTTTACCAATGCTGTTTTTGACCGAGATGAAATTCGTGAGTATTGTGGACCTATCTATGATTTAGAACGTTTGCTTGGAAGAATCAGTTTGGGTTCTGCAAATCCGAGAGATTTAATTGCGTTTCGAAATTCTCTTGAAATGCTTCCTCATATCAAGTCGGTACTACAGAATTTAAATAAGCCAATTATAAATGAACTGTATGAAAAGTTAGATGATTTACAAGATCTATACCAACTCATAGATACTTCTATTGATGAGGAAGCCCCGATCACAGTAAAAGAAGGTGGAATCATAAGAGATGGTTTTCATGAAATGGTTGATACTTTACGTAATGCTAAAAGAGATGGAAAGAACTGGTTAGCACAATTAGAGGCAGAAGATCGAGAAAGAACTAATATTAAAAATCTTAAGATTAAGTATAACAAAGTCTTTGGTTATTATTTTGAAGTAACCAATTCTTACGCCAATTTAGTACCAGAAGATTATGTGAGAAAGCAAACACTAGCCAATGCAGAACGATATACCACTCCTAAATTAAAAGAATTAGAAGATACTATATTAAATGCAGAAGATAAGTTATATGGTTTAGAATATGAATTGTTTTGTGGAATAAGAGAACAAATTTCTGCACAAATAGATCGTATTCAAAAGACAGCGAAAGCAATTGCTTCGATTGATGTACTTTGTTCTCTCTCTTATGTAGCAGAGAGAAACCGTTATGTTAGACCTTCCCTGAATGCAAAGGGGATTATTGATGTTAAAGGCGGTCGTCATCCAGTGGTAGAACAGATGATAGATCATGATATGTTTATTACCAACGATACCTATCTAGATAATGGGAATCATTTAGTTGCCGTTATCACAGGACCTAATATGGCAGGAAAATCTACCTATATGAGACAAACGGCTTTGATTGTATTGATGGCTCAAATTGGATGTTTTGTACCAGCAGAAAGTGCCAATATAGGAGTAGTAGATCGAATCTTTACCAGGGTAGGAGCTAGTGACGATCTTGCCAGTGGACAATCTACCTTTATGGTGGAGATGAATGAGGTTGCTAATATTTTAAGAAATGCAACCAGTAAGTCTTTGTTGATTTTGGATGAGATTGGAAGAGGGACGTCAACCTTTGATGGACTTTCCATTGCTTGGGCAGTGATTGAGCATATTAGTAATAAATCTTTGATCGGTGCTAAAACTTTATTTGCTACCCATTATCATGAATTAACAGAACTAGAAGGTAAGATTAATAATGTAAATAATTATTGTATCGCAGTCAAAGAAAAAGGCGATGATATTGTTTTTCTACGTAAGATTGTAAAGGGTGGGGCAGATAAAAGTTATGGGATACAAGTTGCGAAACTAGCAGGGGTTCCAGAAACGGTTATTAAGAGAGCCAATACCATTGTAGAACAGCTTAGTGAGAATGATATCACAAAGAATGTACAATTGATTCTAGAAAAGAAGGAATCAACAAAGGCTAAGAAATTTGACGAAGTAGATTTGGCTCAGATGTCTTTGTTTGATACGATCAAAGATGAGGATGTTTTAAAAGAATTATCCGATATTGATATTAGTACCTTAACGCCTATGGAAGCGATGAATACCTTATATCAATTGCAAAATAAATTAAAAAACCGTTGGTAATCATGAACTCTCGGAATCTTTCCGGTGAAAATCATAAACAAATTCTGAGAGATTATAATCGGTAGAGGAGGAGAATAATGGCTGAAATATTATTACTTTCAGGAGATACGATAGATAAGATCGCAGCAGGTGAAGTAGTAGAGCGTCCTATGAGTGTAGTAAAGGAGTTAGTGGAAAACTGCATGGATGCTGGAGCTACTTTAATAACCGTAGAAATAAAAAATGGTGGAATTGATCTGATTCGTGTTTCTGACAATGGGGAAGGAATAGAATCAAGCCAGCTAAAGAGAGCTTTTGAAAGACATGCGACAAGTAAAATAAGAAATATCGATGATTTAACTAAGGTAAGGAGCATGGGCTTTCGTGGGGAAGCACTCTCTAGTATTTCTTCTGTTTCACAAGTGGAGATTATCTCTAAGACAAAAGACCAATTTATGGCTACCCGCTATGAACTAGATGGAGGTGTAGAAAAAGCATTTGAAGAAGTAGGTGCGCCTGACGGAACTACGTTTCTTGTGAGAAATTTATTCTATAATACACCAGTAAGGCGAAAGTTTTTGAAGCAACCTCCTACAGAAGCAGGCTACGTCGCTGAATTATTAGAGCGCCTAGCTATGAGCAAACCTGAGATTTCATTTAAATTTATTCAAAATGGACAAGTGAAGTTTCATACTAGTGGGAATGGCGATTTGAAAGAGGTAATTTATCGTATCTATGGAAGAGAAATTTCTACCCAACTAATTCCAATTCAGGTAGAGGTAAAAGGAATGGGACTAAAGGGATTTTTGGGAAAACCTACCATTAATCGTTCGAATCGAAACTTTGAGCATTATTTTCTAAATGGAAGATATATTAAAAGTAAAGTAGTGTCAAAGGCGATTGAGGATGCCTATA
Organism: uncultured Lachnospiraceae bacterium; assembly: GCA_964369945.1. Taxonomy (GTDB): domain Bacteria; phylum Bacillota; class Clostridia; order Lachnospirales; family Lachnospiraceae; genus RGIG6307. The sequence continues at coordinate 5,570 of CAYJHO010000042.1, read as the reverse complement.
AACAATATGTAATGCAACATAAATTTCCCTTTGTAGTGCTGCATCTAGAGATGGATCCAAGAGAAGTGGATGTGAATGTTCATCCAACTAAAATGGATGTAAGGTTCTCTGATGAATTAGAGATTAGGGAGATATTATTACAAGCTATTTTAACAAGTTTACGATCCAAGGATTTAATTACTGATGTTAGCTTTGGAAAAGAAGAAAAAGTTAAAGTAGAAGATATCCCAGTGATAGAACCAGAAGCAAAGAAGAAAATAGAACATCTAGAATCAATGGCGATGAAGCAAGAACAAGTGGTTCCTTTGAAGGAATTTACGATCGATTTTGATGAGACTCCTGTATTAGCTCCTTTTGTTGCGGAAACCTCTGCCTATCAAGAAGTAGAGCCTGTGATAGAGCCTGTAACAGAGCCTATCATAAAGCCCTTGATGGAAACGAAGGAACCAGTGGTGGAAAGTCCTAGATATGAACCGGCTAAAGAAGAGCTAATCCTTAGCCAAGTAGAACAACAAAGTGTTTTTGAAGAACATTTTTTGTCGGAAAAGGCAAAAGAAAGTTATGAAATATTAGGGCAATTATTTGATACTTATTGGGTGGTTGCCTATGGGGATAAGATGTATCTTATCGATCAACATGCTGCCCATGAAAAGGTGAAGTTTGAGCGTTTGATGAAGCAAGTAAAGGAGAAAACAGTATCTTCTCAAAACTTATTACCACCTTTTATTTTACAAGTAAGTGGAAGTGAGGAGAGAGTGATTCAAGATAAGTTACCTGTCTTTGCTAATTTGGGTTTTGAAATGGAGTATTTTGGAGATCGTTCTTTTTGTATCAGAGCAGTACCTATTGATTTGTTTGGGTGTAGCTATCAAGTTTTGTTTGAGGAGATTTTGGATGAGTTAAGTGCAGGACCTGTTCACGGCTTACCAGAAGTAATTAGTGAAAAGCTTGCTTCTATGGCGTGTAAGGCTGCGGTGAAAGGGAACAATAGTTTAAGCGATGCGGAACTTAGACAATTAATCGATGATTTACTATCTTTGGATAATCCTTATTATTGTCCCCATGGAAGACCAACGATTATATCTATGACAAAGCAAGAAATTGAGAAAAAATTCAAAAGGATTGTATAATATGAATCAAAAAAAGACATTGGTTATACTAACAGGTCCTACTGCTGTAGGAAAAACTAAGCTATCGATTTCCTTGGCAAAAGCAATAAATGGAGAAATTATTTCCGCAGATAGTATGCAGGTGTATCAACATATGGATATTGGTTCTGCAAAGATTAAAAAAGCAGAAATGGATGGGGTGCCACACTATTTGGTAGACTGCCTTTCGCCTATGGAAGATTTTAATGTTACGAAATTTCAAGAAATGGCAAAAGCTGCCATGGATGAAATTTATGCAAAAGGAAAAATTCCTATCCTAGTGGGAGGAACTGGATTTTATATTCAAGCTATTTTGTATGATATTGACTTTACGGAGAATGAACAAGATAGTTCTTATCGAAACGAATTAGAAGAGCTTGCAGCTAGGGAAGGCGCAGAACAACTACATCAAATGTTGGCTAAGGTAGATTTTGCTTCGGCACAAAAAATACATGCAAATAATGTGAAACGTGTCATCCGCGCTTTGGAATATTTCAAGCTAACAGGTGAAAAGATTTCAGAACATAATCAAGAACAAATGCAAAAAGAAAGCCCGTATCAGGGGTATTACTTTGTTCTAAATGATAAGAGAGAGCTTTTGTATCAAAGAATTGACCAAAGGGTGGATCAAATGTTTGCAGAGGGTTTGGTACAAGAAGTTTCTAAGTTGTTAGAGATGGGCTGTACAAGAAATATGGTGTCTATGCAAGGTCTTGGTTATAAAGAGGTGATTGATTATCTAGAAGGAAAGATTACCATAGAAGAGGCAAACTACCTCATCAAACGTGATACTAGACATTTTGCAAAAAGGCAGCTTACTTGGTTTCGTAGAGAACGAGAAGTGCTTTGGTTAGAAAGAGAGCAGATCAAGACAGAGGAAGAAATGTTGGCCTTTATGATTAGTTGTATGAATGGATAAGATAATGGAGAGTGAAAATGCAAGATAATATCATGGAGTTATATCAATCTATGGGGATTTCAAAAGAGGTGATCCAATATGCTAATACCGTATTGGATTCTCTATATCATAGATTTTCAGAAATAGATTTGGTTGCGGAATACAACCAAGCAAAAGTGTTAAAGGCTATGCAGGAGTGTAAGGTGAGTGAGGCCTGTCTGTTAGGAACTACAGGTTATGGATATAACGATGTGGGAAGAGATACCTTAGAAGAAGTTTATGCTAAGGTTTTTCATACAGAGGATGCCTTGGTGCGCCCACAAATCACTTGTGGAACCCATGCCTTGGCTCTTGCGCTGATGAGTAACTTAAGACCTGGAGATGAACTACTTTCTCCAGTAGGCAAGCCATACGATACCTTAGAAGAGGTAATAGGGATAAGGCCTTCAAGAGGTTCCCTTGCAGAATATGGGGTAAGCTATCAACAAGTGGATTTGCTAGAATCAGGTGAAATCGATTATGAAAGTATAAGAAAAGCCATTGGACCAAAGACTAAGATGGTAAGTATCCAACGTTCTAAAGGTTATGCTACCAGGCCGACGTTATCTGTAACAGAGATTGGAACTTTGATTGCCTTTATTAAAAATATAAAGGCAGATGTGATTTGTATGGTAGATAATTGTTATGGGGAGTTTGTGGAAACCATAGAACCTAGTGATGTGGGTGCAGATATGGTGGTTGGTTCACTGATTAAAAATCCAGGGGGAGGACTAGCACCTATTGGCGGTTATATCGCAGGAACAAGAGAATGTGTAGAGCAAGCTGCTTATCGCTTGACAAGCCCAGGGCTTGGGAAAGAAGTAGGTGCTTCTCTAGGCGTGAGCTCTAAGTTCTACCAAGGATTATTCCTTGCACCAACGGTAACAGCAGCAGCACTAAAAGGAGCCATATTTGCAGCAAATCTATATGAAAGAATGGGATTTACCGTGGTTCCAAATAGTACAGAAACAAGGCATGACATCATCCAAGCCGTGACCTTTGGAACTCCAGAGGGAGTGGTTGCCTTTTGTCAAGGAATCCAAGCAGCGGCACCAGTAGACAGCTATGTAAGCCCTGAACCTTGGGATATGCCAGGATATGATGCAAAAGTAATCATGGCAGCTGGTGCTTTTGTCTCAGGTTCTAGTATTGAACTATCCGCAGATGGACCAATAAAGCCTCCTTATACGGCATTTTTCCAAGGAGGACTCACTTGGCAACATGCAAAATTCGGAATGTTAAAAACTTTGCAACATGTGTTGGATAAAGGGATTATTGATAAAGATTTTCGTAGAATACTATAACTTTTAAGTGGAAAAAGACGATGCTTTCTATTCATTTTTTCCAGTTATTTGTATACATGAATTGTATTTTATGCTAAGATAACGTTAGTCGAATTTAGGAGTATAAGAAACCAATGAGAAAAACAAGTGTTATGAACAAAAACAATTGGGCATGCTTTTTGCTTATTTTGGCAGGCATAGTAATCGGTGGATTTATTGGAAATTTATTTCCTTCTACCTTTTTAAACTATGGACAAACCTTCGGTTTTACCAATCCAATTGTATTAGATTTAGGTATTTTAGTGCTAAGCTTTTCTATGACAATCAAGATTACAATAGCTAGCATTATTGGAATTGTAATCGGTTTGATTATTTATAGAGTGTTATAAGTTCCTATCGCTTGGAGAGCGGAAAGGGAAACATGGATCAAACAATGATGCCTTATGAGAGATTTCTTGATTTAGGGGCAGGAAGCTTATCGGATGCAGAGTTATTGGCAATTATACTGAGAACGGGAACAAAGGATAAGAGTGCTGTAGATTTGGCTTTAGAAATTTTAAAGATGGAGCCAAGTAACGAAGGCAGTCTTATTTCCTTGCATCAATTAAGCATAGAACAATTGAAACAAATTAACGGAATTGGAACCGTGAAGGCTGTTAAAATCATGGCAATTGCGGAGTTGTCTATTCGCATGTCAAAGCAAGCCATTCGCAATCAAATGCAATGGAATAGACCTGCATTGATTGCAGAATATTATATGGAATCCATTAGGCATCAAAAGACAGAGCGAGTTATTTTACTTATGCTAGATAATAAAGCTCATTTTCTAGGAGATTGTGTGTTATCCATCGGAAGTGTTAACCTTTCCGTGTTATCTCCAAGAGAAGTCTTTATCAAAGCCTTACGGCATGATGCAGCTAATATAATATTGGTGCACAATCATCCAAGTGGTGATGCAAAACCATCCAAACAAGACAGAGAAATCACGTCACAAATTCAAAAGTGTGGCTTACTAATGAATATACCTTTGATAGATCATATTATCATTGGGGACAATACATATACAAGTTTTAAAGAACTTGGTTTAATTTGAAAGGAGAATTTACATTGGGAACGAATGTATTTGGAATTGATCTAGGAACATGCAATATTAAGATTTACTCAAAGAATGAAGATGGGGTAATGATTGAAAAAAATATGATAGCAATAGAGGATGGTAGACGAATCTTTGCTTATGGAGATAGTGCCTATGAGATGTACGAAAAAGCTCCAGATAACATTCAAATTTCTTTTCCATTAAACAATGGAGTGATTGCTGATATCCGCGATATGGAAATATTGATTAAGTACTTTGTTACAGATATCTTCAAAGGAAAGCCAGTACCAGCGGATTATTATATTGCAGTGCCAACAGATGTTACAGACGTTGAAAAGAGAGCTTTTTATGACTTAGTTAAGAATGCAAACATCAAAGCTAGAAATGTCTATGTCGTGGAGAAGTCAGTTGCAGATGGTCTAGGGCAAGGCATTGATGTGAAAACTTCAAATGGAGCAATTGTTGTAAATGTTGGATATAATACCACAGAAATTTCAATTTTATCCTTAGGTGGTATTGTAATTAGTAAGCTCATCAAAGTAGGTGGACAGAAATTTGATGAGGCGATCCGTGCAGCAGTTAGAAAAGAGTTCAACTTAATTATTGGAAATAAAAGTGCTGAAAAGCTAAAGTTTGCTATGCGTGATTTATCAACAACAGGGGAAGACGCAGTGGTCTTTGGTAGAGATATCGTAACAGGCTTACCGATGGAAAGAAAAATCCCAGTGGCCTTATTAAATGAATGTTTAGAAGAATCTTTTGGTGTTATTTTAGATAGCATTAAATTAATACTAGAGAGAACTCCACCAGAATTAGGGGCCGATATTTACAAAAACGGAATCTATTTAACAGGAGGTGCTTCTCAAGCAGGACACTTACAAGAAATTATACACGATGGAACAAAGTTAAAGGTACAAGTTTGTTCCGAACCAATTGCAAGTGTAGTAACTGGTTTAGCTCAAATTATTAAAGAAGATTATTTTAAAACTGTTGCAAGAGCAGTTGAAGGAAAGAATAAATAGATGAAGCCAATAAAGCAAAAATATCTTTTACTTATTTTTGTGATTGTCAGTTGTATCATGATTGGTCTTAGCCTTTTTACAACA
>CAYJHO010000041.1:13498-17227 GCA_964369945.1 uncultured Lachnospiraceae bacterium | reverse complement strand
TGGTAATGATGATGACAAACTCAACTGCAATTAGAGATGTATTGTTATTCCCAACCATGAAGACAATTGACAAATAAAGTTGAAAACTCTCTAGGAAAATCCTGGAGAGTTTTTTCTTGCTTATCCTAGTAAAAGTTTGGTATAATGGGATCATGTAAAGAATTAGGGTAAGAAATGGGAATGGGATTTATCGATAGAAGGGAATAGAATATTATGAATAGAAAGTTATTTCACTGGTTTATGGTTTGCATTTTGCTTGTAATTGTATTAAGTGCAGCTTCCACCTTTTTTAGTAATGAAAAAGAGATTCTACTTGTGAATGAAGAAACAAGTATTGTTAAACTTAATGATTGGACAGTAGAAAGTGAAGTATTAAATGCACAAGTTGAGATGACAGATTTCGGGCCTCATGATATAGAATTTAAACCCTATCGTCTTATCCGAGAAATTACCACGACAGAATATAAGAAACCAGTTATCATGTTCGAGAGTATGCATCAATCCTTTACTGTAAGTGTAAATTCTGAGCTTATTTATGAGTTTGGAGAAGATAATGGTAGTTTTTTTACAACTCCTCATGGAGGGATCTGGCATATCATAGAGTTGCCAGAGGATCAAATAGATAATATAATAGAAATAAATATTATACCAAGTACAGATGAAACCTCTGTAGGAATCAGCGAAATACGCTTAGCTGAAAGAAGTGAAGCAGTATCATTTTTGGTGATTAACAATGCTGCTAAGCTCCTAATTTCCTGCATTATTTTGATTATCGGGATTACACTCCTAGTAGCACAGGCTTTTATATCGAGGGGAATGAAAGATAATAACATAATGCTATATCTTGCATTCCTATCTATTATTATGGGGGCTTGGTTGCTGAGTGAGTCGAACCTAGTGCAATTATTGATAGGGAATACTTTTTTTGTGGGGAATCTACCTTATTGGGCGATTCAATTGCTGCTAATACCATTTATCTTCTACGTGGATAGCATGTATACTTCGTCTCATAAATCAATAGGAAAGTATTTTACGATAGCATTTATCCTCAATTTTATTATCTCTACCTTATTACATATGACAGGTATTGTGTATTATTATAGTTCTCTTTGGGTAGTACATGTGATTATTGTGGCAACCTTAGTGTATTTCATAGGATCCTTACTTTATGAAGCTTTTGGCAGAAGAAATAAAGATGCGGGCATACTGCTCTTACAAATATCGTTTTTGATTCTCGCTGCCATAGGTGAATTAAGCATTTTCTATTTGGGTAGCAATATGAACTCTGTAGGTGTCATTTTACAGATTGGTATGTTATTATATTTATTAACTTGTGTCATTTCCACTTCTTTAAAGTTGAGAAGCATTTGGGTGGAAAGTATGCATACAGAATATTTGAGCAAAATTGCTTATACAGATACCTTGACCACATTATATAATAGACATGCATTCGAAAGAGATCTAGAAGTATTCAAAGAAAGTAGTGATGATAGCAAAATAATTATTACCTTTGATTTGAATCATCTAAAATATTATAATGATACTATTGGGCATCAAACAGGAGATAATTATTTGAAGTTTTTTGCTGAATTAGCAAGGGAGTATTTAGGAGAGTATGGGAATTGTTATCGCGTTGGGGGGGATGAATTCTCAGCTATCTTATACGATATTCCATTTACTATGTTAGAGAATCAATTGCTTCTTATTCAGAATAAATTTAAAAGTTTTGATGATAGTAATATGCCAGGGGTTGCCATTGGGTATGCTCACTATGACAAAGATGAATACCCTAACATCTTGGATTATCTAAATCATATAGATGCCTGTATGTTTAAAAACAAGACTGAGACCAAACAAGAGACGAAATAGAATCTTGTAATAGGAATGGCTTTTATTGACAAATAATCAGTAAAAGTCATTTTTTCATTCCAAGGCGATGTAAACAAGAGAAAAGAAAGGTGATATAGCAAATATGATAGACAAAATTAAAGCCATAGTCCTTGATTTTGATGGAACCATGTGCTTTTTATTTCAACATTACGACCTATTAGCAACAAAGCTAGAAATAAAAGATGTATTACAAGATTATGGAATTACATTTTCTCTAGAGCAAGATGCATTTGATGCCTTTGAAGAAATCAGAAAACAGGTGGATCTAAAGCAGGATATAGAACTTATCTATGAGAAGGTTCACAAAATACTTTCTAAGGCAGAACTAGAAGCAGTTCAAAGTGCTGGATTGGTGGAAGGTATTAGGGAAGTTTTGGGAGATTTGCTGGTAAAAGGCAGGAAGATAGGAATTGCAACGAACAATTCTGTGGAAGCGGTAGAGTTCTTTCTAGAGAGGTATTTCCCATGTTCTAATATTCCAATTGTTGGACGTATTGGGAGACATCCGGAGCGACTAAAGCCACATCCCTGGTCTTTGTACGAAATTAGTAAGATGCTAGAAGTCCAGGTGGAAGAAATCTTGTTTGTGGGGGATACGCCAAGAGATTATGAAACTGCAAATCATGCAAACTGCAAATTCTATGGAATGGTACCTACTGAGAGAAAAAGAAAGAGACTCTTACAAGTGTTAGAAGAGGAACATATGGCCAGTGATTATAATCAGTGGATAGAGAGGTGTAAGTTATTATGATGATAGATAAGCGGTTATTAAAAGAGGTTCCAGGAATAGGTACTTTAATTCGGAGAAAAATACAGATTACTTGGATTGCCCTGCTCTTTGGCATAGTCTTTTATGGTTCCTTAGCATTCATGTTTGGACAACTTTTTTATGGGCAAAAATTACAAATATTCCTTCCCATAGTAGGATTGCTGGCCTTATTTATTCGTAACTTGTTTGTGAGAAAGGCAAGTACTATTTCACATCAAATTGCAGCAACTGTGAAAACTAGCTTACGAGAGAAAATATATCAGAAACTTAGTGTACTAGGAAGCAACTATGTGGATGTAATGAAAACTTCGGAACTGACTCAATTAGCTACAGAAGGAGTGGAGCAAATGGAGGTATATTTTGCAAATTATATCCCACAGTTAGTCTACGCTTTCCTAGCTCCTTTGACTTTATTTCTTGTGTATTTGCAACTCTCTGTTCCAACAGCCTTAGTGCTATTTCTATGTGTTCCATTCATACCAGTGTCTATTATTATGGTGCAAAAAATAGCAAAGAAATTGCTAAGCAAATACTGGGGAAAATATATGGAGTTAAGCGACAGTTTCTTAGAAAACCTTCAAGGTTTAACCACCTTGAAAATTTATAGTATGGATGGCAAAAAGCATAAAGAAATGAATCAACAAGCAGAGGATTTTCGTAAGGTTACTATGAAGGTACTAACCATGCAGCTCAATTCGGTAACTGTTATGGATATTGTAGCTTATGGAGGAACAGCACTTGGAATTATTTTTTGTGCACTTGCTCTTCGGAGTGGAGAAATCCATATCATTGAGGCGATTTTTATGCTATTATTAGCTGCTGAATTTTTCTTATCTATGAGAACCCTTGGAAGCTTTTTTCATGTGGCAATGAATGGTATTGCTGCAAGTAAGAGAATGTTTCAGTTACTAGATTTAGAAGAAGCTGCTGTCAAAAGGCGTTTTGCTAAATCTGGAGATATTAAAATAGAGAATTTAAATTTTAGCTATGGGGAAAAGAAGATTTTAGAAAATATAAATTTGGAAATCAAAGCAGGGAGTTTTACTTCGATTGTTGGAGAAAGTGGATCT
>CAYJHO010000041.1:8962-13488 GCA_964369945.1 uncultured Lachnospiraceae bacterium | reverse complement strand
CATTTACTGAGTGGAAATAGAACTTATCTTGATGGAAGTATTTTGATCAGTGGGGAAGAGGTGAATAAACTTAAAAACCTTAGGGATTTAATTACAGTAGTTTCCCTTGGATCCTATATCTTTGAGGGGGATGTGGAAGAAAATTTGCTCTTAGGAAAGGGATATGCCACTGACAAAGAATTAGAAGAAGTCTTAAAGCAAGTAAATTTATATGATTTTGTAATGGAAAATGGAGGTATCTTTATGCCCATCTCTGAGCGTGGTTCTAACCTTTCAGGAGGGCAAAAGCAGCGACTAGCAATTGCTAGAGCACTACTCAAAAAGAGCCCTATTTATATTTTCGATGAAGCAACTAGTAACATTGATTCTCAAAGTGAAGATGAGATCATGGAAATAATAGAAGGATTAAAAGGAAAATATACGATGATTCAAATTAGCCATAGGTTGAAAAATGTAATGGCATCGGATCAAATTTATTTATTAGAAAAAGGTAAAATAGTAGAGCGAGGAACTCATCAAGAGTTGATCGATCAAGGGAATCATTACTCGAAATTATATCATACCCAACTAGAATTAGAATCCTTGGCAGTCGCAAAAGCAGCTGTTACATTCGTAGGAAATAAAGAAAACCAGGAGGGGCTAGTATGAAACGAAGTGGATATAAGATTATGCTAGGTTTGCTGAGCTTGGTAAAAAGTTTCCTACCTATTATGGCCCTTTGTATTGGTTTTGGAGTGCTAGGATTTCTGGCAGCAATTGCAATTACCGTATTAGGAGGAGTCTTATTATTGACGGCATTAGATGTGCCAGTTTCGGGGCTATCCTTTGAGCAGCTAACAGTTCTGTTAATAGTTTGTGCAATTTTGCGGGGAGTATTTCGTTATATAGAACAGACCTGTGGTCACTACATTGCATTTAAATTATTGGCAGTGATTCGAGATAAGGTATTTACCGTTCTTAGAAATTTGGCACCAGCTAAATTAGAAACTAGATCAAGAGGAGATTTGATTCATTTGATTTCTAGCGATATTGAGTTACTTGAAGTATTTTATGCTCATACGATAGCACCTGTAGTCATTGCAGCAATTGTATCCCTTATCATGAGTATATTAGTTGGAATGTTTCATCCGTTATTAGGACTGTTTGCTGCATTTTCCTATTTCTTAATTGCAGTAATATTACCTTTGAGGATTTGGAAAAAGGACAAGGAAGAAGGCTTAGCAATCCGAAATAAATTAGGAGCTTTGAATAGTTATTTTCTCGAATCGATTAGAGGAATTCAGGAAACAAAGCAATTTAAGAATGAGAAGGAACGCTTATTAAGAATTCAAAATCGAACAGAAGAAATCAATCAATTACAAGCAAATATTAAGAAAAGAGAAGCTTTTTTCTTTGGTATTTCAGGGTATTATGTTGGGCTTTTAACTTTGATGATGTTTTTAGTTAATGTATTACTATATACAGGTTTTGAAACCACTTTACTTACCACCTTGATGTTATCGGCTTCTTTTGGGCCTGTGCTAGCGATTTCTAACTTAGCAATTACCTTAACTGGTACTCTAGCTGCAGGGGAAAGAGTGCTTAATTTACTAGAAGAAGAGCCTGAAACCAAAGAAATTATAGATGGAAAAAGACCAGAGTTTTCTGGTGCTAGAGCTAGTGATATTAGATTTTCTTATGGAGAAGAAGAGATACTGCAGGACATATCACTAGAAATAAATCATGGAGACATGGTAGCATTGACTGGAAAGAGTGGTTCAGGAAAATCTACATTGTTAAAACTATTTATGAGATTTTGGTCTGTAAAATCTGGTGAAATCAGCATTGGCGAGGAAAATATTGAGCAGGTAAATACTTCCCATTTAAGAAACTTAGAAAGTTATATGACCCAAGAAACAGATTTATTCCAAGGGACTATTTTAGATAATATATTAATTGCAAAGAGTAATGCAAGCTTAGAAGAAGTAAAAGAAGCAGCAAAAAAAGCTTCAATCCATTCTTTTATCGAGAGTCTCCCGGAGGGCTATGATACTAAGGTTGCAGAACTAGGAGAAAGTTTATCTGGAGGCGAGAGGCAGAGAATTGGACTGGCCCGAGTATTTTTGCATGATGCAAACTTTATTCTTCTAGATGAACCTACAGCAAATTTAGATAGTCTAAACGAAGGTATTATTTTGAAATCATTAGCGGATTGGAAGGAAGAGAAGACAATATTATTGGTATCTCATAAACAATCCACAGTAGGAATCGCTGACAAAAACGTTCATTTAGATAGTGGTCGCATGAGTTAAGGCTAAAATATAAAGTTTATAATTGTATTTTACTTTTGATTACTTTATACTAAACATAAGTAAATTCAGATGTGAAGGGGTAGGAAATAGAAATGGCACAAAGAAAACCAGTGGAAGATTTGATTTTTTCTTTGGATATTGGAACCAGAACTGTTGTAGGAATCGTTGGGAAAATGGTAGATGATTTGTATCATGTAGTTGACCATGAAGTAATCCCCCATGCCAAGCGCTCCATGATGGATGGTCAAATAGAAGATATAGAAGAAGTTGCAAAAGTAGTAGAGAAAGTAAAGCAAACACTAGAAAAAAGAAACAATACTAAATTTAGTGATGTAGCCATTGCGGCGGCAGGGCGATCTCTGAAAACGGAACGTGTAGTAATAGAAATCGACATTCCCACCGAGGAACCTATTTCGGAGCATTTAGCTGAGTCCTTTGAAATGGAAGCGATCTCCAATGCTCAACATAGGATAGATGCTTTGCAAGCCGAAATAGGGTCTATTGCATATTATTGTGTAGGTTATAGCATTATTGGTTATAAATTGGACGGTTATGCCATGAAGTCGATCAAAGGCCACCGTGGAAAGAAAATTGAAGTGGAAGTAATAGCAGCCTTTCTTCCTAGCATGGTAGTAGAAAGTTTGTACACTGTTATGGAGAAAAACAAATTAGAAGTAACAAGCTTAACACTTGAGCCTATCGCAGCAATGAATGTAATCGTACCTCCAGAAGTACGACTGATTAATATTGCTCTCGTGGATATCGGAGCTGGTACTTCTGATATTGCAATTTCTCAAAATGGAAGTATTGTTGCTTATGCTATGGCAACCACTGCGGGGGATGAAATTACCGAAGAAATTATAAAGCATTACTTAGTTGATTTTGCAACTGCGGAAGAAATGAAAACGGCAGCAGTAGAAGGCAAGATTAATTATAAGGATATATTAGGATTTGAATATAGTATTACTGCAGAGGAGTTTTATGAAACCATTCAGCCATCTGTGGAAGCCCTTGCAAATGCCATAACAAGTACGATTGTAGATATTAATGGCTCGGCTCCATCTGCTATTTTCTTAGTAGGAGGGGGGAGTTTATTGCCCTCGCTTCCTAGTATGATTTCAGAAAAGCTTGCAATGCCTCAAGCAAGAATTGCGGTAAGTGGAAGCAATTATATTAAATCTGTAGTAGTTTCAAAAGAAGAATTAGCAAGTCCAGAATTTGTGACTCCAATTGGTATTGGTGTGACATCTATTATTGATAAAGGTTATGATTTCTCAAATGTATTTTTAAATGACAAGAAATTTAAAGTTTTTGATACTAAGAATCTCAAAGTATTTGATGTGCTATTAATGGGGGGCTATAAGGCCAAAGAAATTTTGGGCCGCTCTGGATCTGATTTGATGTTCCATTTAAATGGAAAAGAAATAATCAAGCGTGGAGAAAGCGGTACACCAGCAGAATTAACGCTAAATGGCGAGCCGACAACATTAAATAGCTTTGTGAAAAAGTGGGATAAAATAGGGATTACCCCTGCAATCAACGGAAATACACCAACCGTTAAAGTGTATGAATTGTTGGATCAAAGTGATACTTTGATGGTAAGATTAAACGACTTAGAATATACTTTCGAACCTCATGTCCTAGTAAATGGAGAAGAAGTTTCAAGTGGATATGAAATTAACTATGGAGATCAAATACAAATATCTTCTGTTACGACCTTATCAGATTTAATTAAAAAAAGTGGCTTATCTAGTGTCACAGAAAATTTCTATAAAGAAGGAAATTTGTTAGCTCTTAGCTATCACTTAAAAGATAGAGATATCATTGCAACAACTAAGAAGCAAGAGGCCGAGTTTGAAAAGCAAGAAATCTCTATCGATTTTACGAAAGGAATTAACATAGTTCTAAATGGCGAATCTATTTTCCTACCAGAAAAAGATGATAACTCTCCGCATTTGGTACTAGAAGTGTTGAATTTCATTCCTTTAGATGCAAGCAAACGAGTGGCTGTTTCTGATATGAGAATCAATGGGAAAGCAGCAGAATTTATTAGTGAAATGAAAGAAAATGATAGAGTTGACATCCTGTTCACAGAATAAAATAATCGGGAATAGTTTCCTTTTGAAAAGCAAGTGTTACACCAAGAATACCTTGGTGGCGCACTTGCTTTTTTTCTATGTTTACGAGAATTGCTGGCTAGCCAGCAAGTGTAGACGTGCAAGTGCAGGCTGGCAA
>CAYJHO010000041.1:0-8862 GCA_964369945.1 uncultured Lachnospiraceae bacterium | reverse complement strand
TGAGTGAAAAGCCGATTTAGGTAGGTACTATTCCGAGAGTGTATTTTGGGAAACGAGGGTTTTAAGGAAGTTTTCAAGCCGTGTAATGTTAAAGCATAGCTTAAATTATAGTAGGAGTTTTAGTATATAGTTATAAATAATTATATGTACTTCTAATTTATATTGAAATAATCAATGAATAGAGGTAAGTTTTAAGGTGAGAAGGATCCGTGAAAGATTCCGAGAGTATAGATTCTAGAATGGAGGAGGGATTTAAATTAGAAAAACAGAAGAAGCTAGAAGATTAGAACAGATGCAAGTACTAGCTGAATTAATAAAGAAAGCAGAAAAAGATTTGAAGAGAGCACCAGAAGGAAGTTTAAGAATTGTGAAAAAGAAAGGGAATGTACAATACTATTGGAAAAAAGGTGGGGAAAAAGCAGGCGGAAACTATCTTAAGAAATCAGATATTCAAATAGCTAAAAGCTTAGCACAAAAATCATATGCTAAGAAAGTGTTAGGTAAAGCTAGGAGGAAAAGGAAGTTGCTCGAACTAAACGAAAAGGGAATGGATATCAAAGAAATTCTCAATATTCCTGAATCTTATCACCCCTTTAGGCTAGAATTGATTGAGCCATATCTTCTTAGTGACGAAGCCTATAAGAAATACTGGCTAGCAGAATGGCTAGCAAAAAAAGAGGATAGAGAGCATAATAGATATCCAATACAGGAAGGCTTTCTGACTGAATCAGGAGAATTTGTGCGTTCAAAATCCGAGAAAATAATTGCTGATAAGTTATTTTATCATCATATAATATATGTTTATGAATGCCCAATCTATTTAAAAGATGGGCTTATGTACGTTCCAGACTTTATTATATTAAATTTGAGAACAAGAAGTACTTTCTATTTTGAGCATTTTGGAATGATGGGAGATATAGAATATACAGATAAAACTTTGAGAAAATTAAAAAACTATGCTGCTAATGATATACTTGTTGGAGAAAATTTGCTAGCTAGCTTTGAGTCTGCAGGGGAACCACTAGATCTTTTCATGATAGAGCAAATGATACAGACTTACCTGATATAATGATGCGATTTTGATTGTATTTTCAGAAAAGAGAAGAAGTATTTACAAGAGAATTCTTTTATACTATTTTTAGTAGGAGAGGTATGAAATCTCGGAAGCAGATTCCGAGCGTATATAGGTTAGTATGGAGGAGTTATTGTGAAAAAAGAGAAAAAACAAGCGATAGTAAATCTATATCATTTTATTAGAAAATCAACTTACCCAGATGGGGAGTTTGTACAAGAAGATTTAGATACGATTGCTAATGAAATGAGCTTGATGAAAAAATATGGGCTTGCATCTACCTATGCCTTAAAATATGATGCACTTATGGATGAAAGATACATCGATTTAATGAAAACCAATATAGATGAGCGAGATGAAATCGCAGCTTGGTGGGAAATTACAGAAGAATTAGCCAAGAAGTCAGGTGTAAAATGGAGAGGGAAAGCACCATCTAGTTTGCATGTAAGTGAAGGCTATTGCTTAGCATATTTGCCAGAGGAAAGAAAAGCTCTTATTGATACCTATATGAATGACTTTAAGGAAATCTATGGTTACTATCCTAAAACCATAGCTTCCTGGATTATGGATATTGTAAGTTTTCGCCATGCTTTTGAAAAATATGGAGTGATTGGCGGTGGTCTTTGTAGAGACCAACGAGGTGTAGATGGCTTTACCTTATGGGGAGGTTATGCAAATGGTGCATACTATCCAAGTAAAGTCAATGAATTTGTTCCAGCCCAGTCCAAAGAAGGACAGATAAAAATGCCTATTTTTAGATTGTTGGGACCAGATCCAATTTACAATTTTGAATCCGAGGCAAGAACTGGTGCTGAGGGAATCTATAGCTTAGAGCCTGCTTGGACTTGTGGACAGTCGAAAACTTGGGTGGATTGGCACTTTAGATGCATTACAGAAGAAGAGCAGCTAGGTTATGGCTATACACAGGCAGGACAAGAAAATAGCTTTTTATGGCCCAATGTAGAAGAAGGTTTCGAAATGCAAATGCATAAGATTGCAGAGTTAGAACGAGTTGGAAAAATTCGAGTGGAAACATTGCGAGATAGTGCTATTTGGTTTGAAAAGCAATATGAGTTAACACCAGCAATTAGCTTTTCTGCATCATCGGATTGGAATAAACAGTTTGATTTGAAAACAACATGGTATAGCAGTAGGTATTATAGAACTAGCTTTTTGTGGGATCAAGGATGTGTAAGTATTCGAGATTTATTTCTATTTGATGAGAATTACAGTTCTCGATATTTAACAGAGACCATGGTTGGGAATGAAAGTATATTTGATGCACTTCCTATCTTAGACACCTGTGGATGGAGTGGAAAAGAAAACCGAATGAGTATAGACTTTGTGGATAAAACAAAGGGCGAAAAACTAGTCGCAAGTGATTTGAAATTTGAAGCAATGGAAGATGAGTTAAGCTGGAAAGTACAGTGGTGTATCAATAAGCAGCATCGAATGGAAGTGATTTGTTTAGAAGATAGAATGGATTTCTTTTTTGGAAAAGAAGGGCTTGCTCTTAAACTACCAAAGATTCCAGTGCTACAAAGTATTCAGGCAGATCGTCTTGTATGTATGCACCAAAACTTTAGCTATGAGATGAGAGTAGAAGGTGCTGATCTTGTAGAGGAAGTGGATGGTATTTATCTGATTCCAAAGGAGGGAAGATTTTCCTTATATATGGATCAAGGAAAGCCAGTAGAAGCGCTTGTCTTTTCGGCAGAATATCAACCACCAATGAGAGAACAAGAGACAATCCATAAACCAAAATATTTGCAAAAGCCTGTATTATCTCACAAACATACCGTAAAGCCTTATGGAACCACAGTTACTTGTATTATGGAACATTTCAATACCGAGGGAGAGATTTACTTTACTACCGATGGGACAGAACCTAACATTCATGCACAAAAGTATGAAAAAGCCACAGAAATTACAAAGGACTGTGTGATACATGCTATGGTTATTGATAAAAATGGAAATCATAGTGCGGTAGTAAAGGCAGAATTTGAAAATGCATATCCAATCAAAGAAATTAGTAGTGATACCATATTTGATAGTCGAAAAATTTTCAATCGAAATGGGATTTTAGATATCATAGATGGTAAAAAAGGTAGCCTTAACCATGTAGATGATTGTTGGCTCATTACTCCAAACGACATAGAATTTATTGCAGACTTAGGAGAAGTGAAACCAATTAGTACTATGGAAATGAGCTTTTTACAAAGCAAAAGAGGGGGGCCATATTATCCTAAGATGGTTACGATTGAGCACTCAGAAGATGGGGAAAACTATCAAGAAATTTTCACAAAACAGGTACAAGCAGACAGTGGGGATCCAGATAATGCAAAGGAAACCGTATGCTGTAAAAAGACAGTAAAGGCAAGATATTTGCGAGTATGTATTACTGCAGATGAAAGAGGCTTTACTTTTATCGATCAATTTGTTGTAAAAGGAGATAGCAATGAAATATAATATTTATCCACTTCCACAAACAATAGAATATGGAAGCAAAGAAGTAGTACTAACAGAAACGATACAGATTGTAAACCAAGAGGAACAAGCAAATCATAGCTTAGTAAAATTAAAAAGTGGTTTAGAAAAACTTGGAAAAAGTTATCAAGTAGGCACAAGTGTAGAAAAAGGAATGAGTAGCCTTAGCTTTGTTTGTGATGCTAGTTATGAAGCACAAAAGTATAGTCTAGAAATTGATGCAGAAGACGAAGCAAGGATTACAATCAAAGGAAAAGACGATACATCACTTTTTTATGGAGTTATGACTTTTCTACAGATATTAAAAAATGCAGAAAAAGGAAAGCTAGCAACTTGCAAGATCGAAGACTATCCTGAAATTACATATCGTGGATATATTGAAGGATTTTATGGATACCCTTGGAGCCACGAAGACAGATTAGATTTAATGGTATTTGCGGGAGAGCAAAAGCTTAATACTTATATTTATGCACCAAAAGATGATCCATACCATAGAAAAAGCTGGAGAGATTTGTACCCTGAAGATAAGGCGAAACAAATTACAGAATTAGCCAAAGAAGGCGCTAAGAACAATGTGAATTTTGTTTGGACCATTCATCCAGGAGATTCCATTGATTTAAATAGTGAGGAAGATTTTGAATCTGCTCTACATAAAATGGAACAGCTCTATTTATTAGGAGTGAGACAATTTGGTATTTTATTTGACGATATTGTAGGGGTACCAGATGGAAAAGGTCAAGCAGAGTTTATCAATCGTGTGGACGATAAATTTGTAAAAGCCAAAGGAGATATTGCACCTCTAATTACAGTAGGAACACGCTATTGTGAAGCTTGGGGACCTTCTATGGAAGGATATTTTAAAGATTTTGTGACTAGTTTACATGAAGATGTAGAAGTGATGTGGACAGGTGCAGCGACCATGTCTAATATTTCAAGAAAACAATACCAAGTACCTAAGGACAAAATCGGTAGCGATAAGAATCTATCGGTGTGGTGGAATTATCCTGTAAACGATTATTGTGATGCTAAGCTACTTATGGGGAAAATAGAAAATCTAAGTACGGATTTGGACAATGTAAATGGATTTTTTGTAAATCCTATGAATCAGGCACAGGCATCAAAACAAGCAATGTTTTGTATCGCAGACCATAACTGGAATACACATTCTTTTGATTGTAACCATAGCTATACAGCATCTTTTTATGCATTAGATGAGGTAATCGGGAAAGAATTAGGGATTGTAGCATCGAATCTATGCTATCTTAAGGATGATGGTGGAGATAGTGGAGTATTCTATTTTGACGAATCTTGGGATTGGAAAGAAGATATAACTGCTATTTTAGAATCATTAAGAGAAGAAACATTAGATGCGAATAAGATAGAGAACTTAAGAAATCGTTTCTTACAGTTAAGGGAAGCCATCACTGTGATAAAAGAAAAGGGAACTAACAAGCAACTATTATCAGAATTAGATCCATTTATGGCAGCGCTAGAAGAATTATCTCTAGCTGGACTGAAGTTATTAGAGGCAATGAATTCTTACTTAATAGGCGATTTGAAATCAATGGAAGAAAACCAGATTGAGGCAAAACATCATGTGGAGGCTTCTGAAACCAAGAAAGTTCCTAGATTAAAGGATAATGTTCCTAGAGAGTTTCCAGTTGAAGTTGGTACGTTAATGATAAAGCCATTTCTTCTAGAGAGTCATCAATTATTATCTGAAGTGGCTAAAACTTGTAGTCCAATGCCAGAAAATCATTTGATAGAAGAAAATATTGCTTTAGCATCGAAAGGTGTTACCGTTACTGTTTCTAGTGGAAAAGAAAAAGAAGAGGAAGCAGAAAAGTTAATTGAAGGAAATATC
Source organism: uncultured Lachnospiraceae bacterium (assembly GCA_964369945.1). Taxonomy (GTDB): domain Bacteria; phylum Bacillota; class Clostridia; order Lachnospirales; family Lachnospiraceae; genus RGIG6307. Next base: position 3,439 of record CAYJHO010000041.1, on the reverse strand, counting down.
AAATCAGGAAAATGGTGTACAGGAGAAGTGCATCCTTGGATTACTCTTGATTTACAAGAGCCAAAGACAATTCACCAATATAAAATGATCAATTGTGGACATCCCGAAGCTGGAGAGACCAAGATGTGGAATACTAGGGAGGCGAAACTATTATTTAGTTTAGATGGACAAAATTTCCAAGTGGCAGACGAATTAGTGGATAATGAAGAGAGTGAAGTAAATCGCATGCTTTATGATCCAGTGCAAGCTCAGTATGTACGACTTGAAATTGTGCATCCAACACAGCTTAGTATCGAGGGAGAAGGATTTACTAGAATCTATGGGCTAGAATTATTTGATAAACCTTGTCCACCGCTTTCTAGAGCCTTTTCATTAGATGAAATTTTAGTAGATCAAGATGGGGTTACCGTGAAATTTTTAGATAAGGGAGATGAAGTTTTCTTCTATGATTCTATTGATTCGACAAACCCAATTCTATCCATTTCGTGTATGGAAAACAGAGAAGAGTATCGTATAGATTCCGATAAATTAAAAGGATTAAGCCGTATCTTCGTAGAAAGAAAAGCGAGACATTATTTACCAAGTATTCGAAGTTCTAGAAGCTGCTAATAATTTTAATATAGTTTTGAGGTAGAAATCGTATGATGACAAATCGGGAAAATATCATATCACTTATCAAAAGAAGAGGATATGAAAGAATGCCAATAGAGTTTGCGTTGTGCCCTTACCTAAATGAAAATTACGGGGAAGAGTTACAGCAATTTGTGAAAGACAATGAAATAACAGAGTGTGTTGTACGTAGTAAAGCTGCGATATTGCAGACATTTGATAGGGAAAACTACAAAAAATATTATCAAGTTCCTTTAAAAGATAATGCTGTAATTGATGAATTAGGGGTAGGGCACGAACCAGGCAGTGAGGCAGCAATGCACATGACTTATATGCGTCATCCTATGGAACATATGGAAACCTTAGAGCAACTAAAAGCCTATCCATTACCTACCATTGAAAATGATCCTCAGTACTTGGAGATGGTAAAAGAAGAGAACGAAAAATATAAAGCAGATGACAAGTTTATCATAGGTGATATGCAAGTAACAATTTGGGAAAGAAGCTGGTATCTTCGAAGCATGGAAAGACTGATGATGGACATGCTATGTGAGGAAGAACTTGCTGAATTTATTTTGGATAAAATCACAAATATGGCAATAAAACAAGCACTGTTTTATGTGGAAGCAGGTGTAGATGCACTGTTTTTTGGAGATGATATTGGCATGCAAAAAACGACATTAATGAGTGATGAAATGTATGTTACTTGGCTAAAACCGAGGCTAAAATATTTGATTGATACTGTGAAATTGGTGAACCCTAATATTATTATTTATTATCATTCTTGTGGATTTGTGGAGCCTTTTATCCAACATCTTATTGATGTTGGAGTAGATGTGTTGAATCCGGTACAACCAGAGTGTATGGATTTTGCAGGAATACATGAAAAATATGGAAATCAAATCTCATTTCATGGAACTATCGGAACACAAACTACCATGCCCTTTGGAACGCCAGAAGAGGTAAGGGAGTCTGTATTTAGAAATCTGGATATCGCTGGGGAAAAGGGAGGTCTTCTTGTATGCCCATCCCATTTGTTAGAGCCGGAGGTACCACTAGAGAATATTAAGGCCTATTTATTAGCGTGTAACGATTATACAAAAAGTTAGTGAAAGAATTTATAGTATTGTGCTAGAGATCAATAAGAACTACATAGGCTATAAACAAAAGGATTGGAGAAATACCAATCCTTTTGTTTTCCCTTTTTCTTGTGAAAAAAGGAAAAGCTTGCTATAATCATAAGAAAAATGTCAGGGGTGGGATATGAAAAGTATTTTGGTAATAGAGGATGATAAAGAGATAGCAGCCATGCTTTTAGAATTCCTAGAACAACATCTATATAAAGTTCAGGTAGAAACAAATGGGATTCAAGGTTTGGCTACGGCTCGACTAAAAGAGGTAGATTTAATCTTGTTGGATTTGATGCTACCCTATAAAAGTGGAGATGAGATATTAAGGGAGCTTAGAGAAAATTCCCAGGTACCAGTAATTGTGATGTCGGCAAAGACTATGATACAGACCAAGGTAGAATTACTTCGTCTTGGAGCAGATGATTATGTGACAAAGCCATTTGATTTACAAGAGTTGTTAGCTAGGATTGAGGTAAATCTAAAACGTAGTGGTTCTACTGAGTCTGTAGAAACCATGTTTAGCTATGGTGATATTACCATAAATAGCGATGAAAAGTTGGTGCAATTGGAAGGCGCTATCCTACCGTTGACGAGTAAAGAATTTGCCTTGCTAGAGTTGATGATGAGGAACCCAAAGAAAGTATTTTCCAAACAAAATTTATATGAACATATATGGCAAGAGGCATATGCCTATGATGATAATACAATCAATACACATATTAGCAATATTCGCAAGAAAATGAAAGATCAGTGGAAGAAGGATTATATAGAAACTGTTTGGGGAATGGGCTATAAAATGATAAAACTTTAGAAAAACTTTAGAAACTTCTTTAGAAATTCTTGAAGGCAGCTTTGTATACTAATAGTAAATTAGCATATAAAGAAGGGAGAATACCGATGAGAGAAATTATTTTTAAGGCCTCTAACATAAGTAAGAAGTACAAGCAGTGCTTGGCATTAGACGGCTTTGATATGCAAATTAAAGAAGGTGATATCTATGGATTTGTTGGGGAAAACGGAGCTGGAAAAACAACATTGATTCGTATGATTATGGGATTAGGAGAGTGTAGTAGTGGGGAAATCAGCCTATTTGGAAAATCGAGTTCTAGTGACGTAGTAAAACAAAGAGAACGAATGGGAGGAATTGTGGAAGGGCCAGCACTATATCCGAATATGACAGCGAGAGAAAATTTAGAAGTACATAGAATTTCTAGAGGGATTCCAGATAAAAACAAAGTAGATGAAGTTCTAAATCTTGTCAATTTAACAGATACAGGAAAGAAAAAGGCAAAAAACTTTTCTTTGGGTATGAAACAAAGGCTAGGAATTGCAATTGCACTATTAGGAGAACCAGAATTTTTAGTATTAGACGAGCCAATTAATGGTCTAGATCCTATGAGTATTAAGGAATTAAGGGAGCTTCTTACGAAATTAAACAAAGAAAAAAATATAACGATTTTGATTTCTAGCCATATTCTTTCCGAACTTTATCAATTAGCAACATGTTATGGGTTTATTAGCAAGGGAAAGATGGTAGAAGAACTTAGTCTAGAAGAGTTGAATATTAAATGTAGGAAACATTTATTGCTAAAGGTAGATGACACCATAAAAGCGATACGCAATCTAGAAGAAAACTTAAAAGTAAAGAAATTTGAAGTACTTGCAGATCACTATATCAAAATATATGATTATTTAGAAGA
>CAYJHO010000040.1:0-17858 GCA_964369945.1 uncultured Lachnospiraceae bacterium | reverse complement strand
TCTAGAGATTATGGATGCTCATTTTGAGCATCACGAGAGCATGAGCATGAAATCTGAGTTTGTAACTGGTACTTTTGTAAATCTATCTCAGATGATACTAAAGCTTGGTATTGCTACCACCATGATAGTAGGTATTAGCTTACTTGCTACAGGAGAAGTGGATCTACTCACCTTCCTAGTATTTCTGATGATTGCTTCAAGAATTTATGACCCACTTGCTGGAGCACTTGTAAATCTTGCTGGTATCTTTATCTCATTAAAAAGTGTGGATCGAATGAAAAATTTTGAAAATACTAAAGTTCAAAGTGGGAAAGAGCATATGCAAGCTAGCAGTTATGATATTAATTTCCATGATGTGACTTTTTCCTATGATACAAGTGAAATGGTATTAGATGGTGTGAATTTTACGGCAAAGCAAGGCCAGATTACCGCTCTTGTTGGTCCATCTGGTGGCGGTAAAAGTACGGCAATGAAACTAGCTGCCCGCTTTTGGGATACTAGCTCCGGAAAGATTACCATCGGTGGTGAAGATGTGAATTCTGTAGAGCCTGAAACTTTGTTAAAGGAAATATCCATTGTATTCCAAGATGTTACGCTATTTAATAATACTGTTATGGAAAACATTCGAATTGGTAGAAAAGGGGCTACCGATGAGGAAGTAATGGAAGCTTCCAAACATGCGATGTGCCACGATTTTATTATGAATATGCCCAATGCTTATGATACCTTAATTGGTGAAAATGGTTCGAAACTCTCTGGTGGGGAACGTCAAAGACTTTCCATTGCTAGAGCTCTTCTAAAAGATGCACCAATTGTTTTATTAGATGAAGCTACTTCTTCTCTAGATATTCAAAATGAGAGTAAGGTACAGGCAGCCATTTCAAGACTTACCCAAAATAAAACAGTGATTGTAATCGCTCATAGAATGAGAACCATAGCTGGTGCTGATAAAATCGTTCTACTAAAAGAAGGTAAGGTTTGTGCACAAGGTACACATAGTGAAATGCTCAAAAACTCAAGTGACTATGCAAATATGATCCAACTACAAGTAGAGAGCTCTCATTGGGTTCTCGGATAAGAATTTCAAATAAAGAAAAAAAGCTTGCGTCCATACAAACGCGGACGCAAGCTTTTTCTAATTATTATTCCATTGCTAACTCTAACATACTATAGTAAAGAACATTCGCTCCAGCTTCACAATCTTCCGCTGTACTCCACTCAACTTTATTATGACTAATTCCATCTTTTGAACGGATAAATATCATACCAATTGGGCAAAAGGCTCCAAATGCTGTTGAATCATGTCCTGCTCCACTTGGCATTTTAAAGACTTCTTGTCCTGCCTTTTCACAAGCAATCGCAATAGCCTCTTGTACGTGTGTTGCACAAGGTGTTCCATCTTTATCCTTCATAAGAAGTTCTACTTCCATTTGGATATTTCTTCTATCACAAATTTCTCTTGCTCTTGCTTCCATAGCAGCAAACATTTCATCACGAAGTGTAGCTTTTTGATTTCTAGCATCCACACTAAACTTGATTTTTCCAGGAACTACATTTACACCACCTGGGAAGGCTTCAATTCTACCTACCGTTGCTACTGCTTCTGGATATTTCTTTGCTTCTTCTTCAATAGCTAAGATAATTTCTGCAGCTGCTGGCATTGGATCTTTTCTTAAATCCATTGGTGTTGTTCCTGCATGAGAAGCAATTCCTGAAAGACTAAACTCTGCACGAATTTGACAACAAATCCCTGTTACAATTCCTACTGCCAAATTCTTGCTCTCAAGTACTGCACCTTGTTCAATATGTAATTCAAGGTGTGCCTTCGCATAGCCCTCTGGTAATCTAGCCTCGTCTACCCTGGTTGGATCAATTCCACAGTCTTTTAAACATTCTATCACTGATTTCCCATCTTTATCCACATGGTCAAGAATATCTTTGGTATAAACTCCTGTTAAATGTCCTGCACCTGAATAACTTCCCATAAATCTAGTGCCTTCTTCATCCCGATATGCAATTACTTCGATTGGACAATTCGGTACAATACCTTGCTCTTTCATCGTTTGCAATACTTCAATTCCTGCGATAACACCTAATCTACCATCAAACATCCCACCGCCATAAACGGTATCAATATGGGACCCTGTCATAATCACAGCTGCTTTAGGATCAGCACCTTCCATACGTCCTACAAGATTTCCAGCAAGATCCACTCGTACACTAAGCCCTGCCTCTTCCATATAGGTCTTTACTAAAGCATGAGCTTCGTTTTCTTCTTTTGATAATGCTAAACAATATACTCCATTTTCTGTATTTCCAATCTCTCCAAGCTCTAACAGCCTTTGAAAGAGTCTTTCTTTATTAATCATAAATAATTTACCTCTTTCTTCTCATTATATACATCACGATCTAATTCACCTAATTTATTAGAAACTAACATACCAATCATTACATCCACATCTACGTTCATTACTGTTCTGAACATTCCTGAGAACCAATCAATACCGATTAAGATTGCAATGGATTCTAGTGGTAAGCCTAAAGAAGTTGCAAGGAAGGTATAAACAATAACCATACCACCTGGCACTACGATGGTCCCCATACACATCAAACAAGATAACAAGATTGCCATACCCATTTGATAAACGGTCAATTCTACCCCTGTTGCTTGACTCATAAAAAAGATAGCAAGTACGTAACATTGAACTGCACCACAGCTATTCATTGACATGGTGATTGGTCCTGTGAAATCTGCAACTCTTCTACTGATTCCGAATTTAGTTACAGCATCTTCCATCTTAGTTGGTAGACAAATAGCAGAAGAAGTTGTTGTCAACGCCATCATAGACATTTTCGAAAACTTCTTAGGCATCTTAAATGGATTCACCTTACATAGTGCTGCTGTAAATGGAATAAATAATGCAAACTGAATGATGTCACCAATCAATAATGCACCTAAGAATTTAAGCATAGGGAAAACTACCGCAAATCCTGTCACACCAGCTACATTTGCTAGCAGACAAAAGATACCAATCGGTGCAACCTTCATTACAATCTTGATAATATTCATAATAATTTGGTTGATACCAATCACTAAATCCACCACATTTTTGTTTCCACTCTCTTTTGTGTACATTCCCATAGCTACACCAAAGAAAATAGCAAATACAATACTTGGTACCATGGCGCCCTCTGCCATTGAACCAATAATATTAGTAGAAACAAAATTTAACAAAGTCTCTTGTAGAGAAGCCGCTGCTACTGCCTCATACTCTTGACCTGCAGGTGCAATTTGAATTCCCACACCTGGTTGAATTACTTGTGCCAGTAAAAGCCCGATTGCAGCTGCTACTAAGGTAAAAAACACAATCCATTTGATGGTAAGAAATCCCATCTTTCCAGCTCCACTTTCGCCTTTTCCTACCGCCGCTGATACAGAAGTCATAACCAATAAAACTACCGACATTTGAATTAAGCGAATAAAAATGTCTCCAATAAATTTCAGATTACCTGACCATTCCCCAACTAAGGATCCGAATATAATCCCTCCTATTGTTGCAATCAAAATTTGTGTCGTTAGGGATAACTTAAACTTCTTTTTACTTCCTTCCATTTTCTTTCTCCTTTTTTCTTTTTTTTATAATAAAGCGCAATCCGCTTTAATTATAATTGTATCGAGCCTTGGATTTTTCTAGATGATGCTGCATCGCTAAGGCTGCATTCTCACAATCTCCTACGAGGATTAAGCCATAAACTTTATTGTGCTCTTCATAGATTTCTTTTAGCTGATTTTGATCCACCATTCCTGTTTCACTCACATGCTTCATCAAACTGCTTATTGTTTGTGACATGCTGTAGTAAACCGAATTATTAGATCCCTTTGCTATGCATAAATGAAATTCTACGTCACTTTCTAAAAATTCTTGATGATTTTGCTTGGTATATGCCAAATGCATTTTCCTTGTTATTTCATTCAGCTCTCCAAGAAATGTTTCATCCTTATTCTTTGCTGCCAATCTAGCTGCACTCACTTGAATGAGATTTCTAGTTTCAACAATATCATTTACTTGATTTCCATTAAGAAATAATGACCAGGAAAATGGAATAATGAAAAATTCTGATTCATCACTGCATATGTAACTCCCCTGCCCAGGTTTGATATCGATCATTCCTAACACATCCAGCACTTTTAGTGCTTCTCTGATGGCAGATCTTCCCACATTAAGCTTCATCGCTAACTCTCTATCTGATTCGATTTTATCCCCCTTTTTCAGAGTTTTATTAAACATTTTCTCTGAAAAGTAAAGGGTTAATCTATGAAGTAATTGACTCACACTACTTTGCTTCGTTGGTATAGCTTCTACATATTCTTTTTGCTGATTTGGAAGCAATACATTGATTTTTTCAATAAATGCCTCGGTATCTAAGGTAAAAATCATGGCATCTACTTGTAACTTCATTGAAACAGTTAAAATCACTTCACCAAGTCGATTCCCCCCTTTTGCTTCTAGGTTTGAATACGTTGAAATACTAATGCCTGTTTCTTGTAACTCTTCATACAAAAACCTTTGTATAAATTCCTTTTGTGTTAAATCTAAATACCTTCTTAATATCCTCAAATTAGCTTTATTATACATAGTCACTTTCCTTTTCTGCTCACGTATCACTTTTTGTCAATCAAATATTTACGAATCGGTGCGTACAACATTGCTAACATCACAATTACAAAACCTGTTATGCTTAGAAATTGTTGATTCCACTCAAAACCTAGCAGGATGAAAACAAAGGCTATCATAATAGAAACAAAGGCTATGACAAAGCCACCTTCTTTTGATTTCAAATACGATGTTTTACTCATATAACTTCCTCCTTACCCCTAAATGTTCTCTCGGAATCTAAAACCCTTGTTTTTAGGGGTCTAGATTCTACCTTGGGGACTTTGTCCCCCACTTGTGCCAAAGGAACTATTGAATTCTTTAGAAATCAATAGGAAAGATTCCAAGAGTTCATCTAAGAAATTATAAACACTGTAATTCCAACTAATAATGTAATTCCTAGTGTTACAGGTATTAATTTACGAAGTACTTGTCCTTCTTGTCCAAGAATGTTTGCCGTTATCGTGCCTAGTATCACTTTGCTAGGGCTGATTGCACTACCTATGGCAGCACCGGTTGTTTGTGCACCTAAAACGATGGCAGGATTTAAATCTAACAACTTTGCTGTTGTCATTTGAAAATCTCCAAAAAGGATGTTCGAAGTCATATTGCTCCCTGTCATAAAGGAACCTACCAGTCCAATCACAGGAGCTAATATTGCATATGTTTTTCCAAGTACACTTGATATCCCATCTGCTAGCACCATAACCTGTCCTGTTCCTCCCATTATTTTAGACATAATGATAAGTCCAATAATAGATATACCAGAAGGCACTGTCATGGATATTGATTTTTGAAATACGATCTTGGTATCTCCCTTTTGAATCCAACCATTTTTCTTATAATACACCAAACCAAGCACAGATGCCAAGAACAAAAACATACTTGCGTGTGTAAAAATAGCAATGGGAGAAAATTTCTCAACTGCTTGGTTTACTACCCCATATCCTGTGGAAGTTTCCGGAAAAGAAAAGCCAATGGAAAACTGATCTAAAAATTCTTTTACAGGGCTTACGAGTAGCACAAATAGAGTCAATGCAGTCAACAAAATATAAGGAACAAACGCTTGAAGTAAATTCATATTTTGTGGCAATTCTTCTTTTTGTTCTACCATGGTTTCACGTGACATGATTTCACTGTTTTCTAAAGCCCATACCTCTTTATACATAGGTAATTTTCCTAATAAAACAATGACTATCATAGATATACAAGCTGGAATAAAGCAAGCTATCGTGGTATTTACATTTACCAACAAAAACTCTCCCCCACCTTGTACCAATGATATTAAAAAAACTGCAACTAGTCCTTTTTTTACTGCTTTCAAACGTCCATAAAACCAACAGATTGCAATCCCTGTTACAATATCCCAAAACCAGATAAATCCTGCTGCCCAAAGAGCAGTTTCTACATATTCTGGGCTACCTACTTCTAAACCAGAAGACATAGCCAGTGCATCCCAAGCTGCTGCTAAGGTTCCAAAGGTGTTCCCCCAAGCCTGGCCAAGTAGTGGAATAATAACGGCATATAAAGGCTTTACCCCAATTCCAATCAACAGTGGAGCCCCCACTGCTACCGGGACACCAAAGCCTGTAATCCCTTGTAAGAAACTTTCAAAAATCCACCCCATTGCTAATACTAATAATAATTCATTCGGTAAAAGTCTACGCATGCCATCTCGTATGACAAGGAATGCTTTTGCCCTGTCTGCCACTTGATATAATAAAATGGCACTCCAAACAATTAATAGTACAGTAAGTGCGCTCCATATTCCTTTGGCACTTTCAGATGCTAACAAAGCAATATCTGCTTGATAGAAAAATACAGCTGTAAGTATCGAGATGATCAAACCAATGGGGGCCGCCTCGGTGGCGCCCCATTGAAACTTAATCATTAAAACTAATAATGCAATGATAGGCAGACAGGCCATCATCCACATAAAAATATCTGTTGGTACACTCATTTCTATCTCCTAACTATTTGAAAATGACAGTACCTGTTTCACCTGCAACACCTTCTGCTGCCTTTTCAAGTAAGGTGATTAATGTCTGTCTTCCTTCTTTTGATTCTGCAAATCGAATGGCCGCTTCCACTTTTGGTAGCATAGATCCCTTTGCAAACTGCTCTTGTGCAATATATTCTTTTGCCTTTTCTACGCTAAGCTCTGATAGCCACTCTTGGTTTTCTTTTCCAAAATTAATGGCTACCTTTTCTACTGCTGTTAAAATAACGAGATAATCTGCTTCTAATTTTACTGCTAAAAAGCTACTTACATTATCTTTATCAATAACTGCATTTACTCCCTCTAGTTTTCCATCGTTTTCAATCACAGGAATACCACCGCCCCCACAGGTAATTACAATATGCCCTGCATCTACTAAGGTTCTAATGGTTCCTAATTCACGAATACGCTTTGGCATAGGAGAAGGAACTACCACACGGTAACCTCTCCCGGAATCTTCGATACAAGGAATTCCTTTTTCGATATATTCTTTTGCTTCCGTTTCGTTCATAAAACGACCAATCGGCTTTTCTGGGTTAGCAAATGCTATATCTTGCTGATCTACTTCCACCTGCGAAAGTATGGTAGATACTCTTTTATCAATATTTCTTCGATACAATTCATATTTTATGGCATTTTGTAAGTCAATTCCAATATAGCCTTGACTCATGGCTACACAGGTCGGAAGTGGTGTTTCGCTTCCGCTGTATAAATGGGCTGGATCATTCATCGCATCTCGGATCAACCCAACTTGAGGTCCATTTCCGTGGGTAATGATGATTTCTAATCCTTGTTCTACTAAATCTACTATTATCTCTGCTGTTTTGGCTACGGCTACTTTTTGTTCTTTGATATTTTCGCCTAGCGCATTTCCTCCAAGTGCTATTACTACTTTTTTATTTTTCATAAATCACTCTTCCTTTGCTGATATTTTTATAGAACCATACCTAATTTCTTCGCATAAGCGACAATTGCCTTTTCAAAACATGTAACTGGAGGACGAACCGTTCCTGCTCCAATTTGTCCATATCCTGCAATTTTATGTGCAATTCCTGTATTAATTACAGGGGTAATTCCTTTTTCTACCACCAATCTAGCATCAATTCCAAGGCAAGCTCCTTGGAAATTCCAGTTAGGAATAATAAAGTTTGGATTACGATCTATGGTAATCTCTGTCATATCATTACTTGTACGAAGTGCATCTTCATAACCACCTGCACCAACAAATCTAGTTACCGCTGGTGCCGCTATCATCGCCATACCACCAACACCATGGGTTTCTGTAATCGCACTGTCTCCAATATCTGGGCAGGCATCCTCGCCGTCATAACCAGTAAAATATAGACCTTGTGGTGTATTTACAGGTCCTGTAAACCACTCATCTCCCATTCCACTGATTCGAATACCAAATTCCACACCATTTCTACACATAGCTGTTACTACGGTTCCCTCTGTAATCGTTCTAGCTGCGTCCATAACAGATTTACTCGTAGCCATCATAATATTTAAGAAAAACTGTTCGGTATCTGCTAAGAATTTAATGACTGCATTTCTCTCTTCATCCTTAATATCTAAGCCAACAATAATTGGGCTAAGTTCTTTTAGAAATGCAAGAGAAGCTGCAATATTTCTCTGGTGGAATTCATCTCCCATGGCAATGGCTTTTGCAATCATTGGATTAACTGCTAGTCCATTTTCATACGTACGAATGGCTTTTCCAATCACTGGTCCTAGCACTTCCTTCATCCAAGTTAAGCGATCTACTACTTCTTTGGAATAAGCACCAAAGCGCAATACTTTTCCGATTCCTTCGTTCATGGTGCAATAGGCTGTATTTCCATTTTCTGTATTCTCTACCACAAATACTGGCATATTCGCTGTTGTAATTCCTCCCATTGGACCTACTGCATTTACATGGTGACATGGCGTAAATTGAATTTCTCCTGATTCTAATAAAGCTCTAGCTCCCGCCTCATCGCTAGCCCATCCTTCAAATAACACGGCACCAATACAAGAACCTTGTACTGTATGTGGCATATTTTTATATTCAATTGGAGGTCCTGCATGAAGAATTACTTTTCCATGATTCATAATTTCTACTACTGTCTTAGCAGGAACTACATCACGAATCACAGGTTGACTCGCTACTACTTTTGCGATGACACTTCGATTTACTTCATCTAGATCAAACCCTTCATAAGCTCGTAAGAAATTTAAGGTTTTGATTAAGTTTACATCACCACCTGCAGGAGGTGTCCAATCATATTGAACCACTTCACATTCAAACTTTCTAAGTACTTTAGAAAAACTTTGAAGTCCTATGTTGATGACTCTTGGTTTCTTAGAGCATAGTTCCATCAATTGACTTGATGGCGCTTTCGCCTCTACTGGTATTACTTGCTTTGGACTTACTTGCTTTTCTACCTCTATCAATTCATATCCAATGGCTTTGATGGATGTTTGTACTGCTAGTTTATTATTATCACAAACAATAATACCTGCTTCTTTTAATCTTCTTACCGAATCGTCATAGCCTTGGAAATCTCTTCTTGTACCACAAACAGTAGCAATAAAGAAGATCGTTCTACCTTCTACTCGGGCTTTTTCTTGCAATTCTTGAATACTTGGAAGCAATGCTGCCACCATGTCTTCATGGGAACCATAACCAAGAACAATATCTAATAATACTACTCCTGTAGAAGCATCATCTAAAGCCTCTTCCATACACTCGATACGCTTTGCTGGGTCAATCATTGGATGTGGCTTTCCTTGTGTATAAACATCATCCCCTAAATCTACCACAATATGTCCTTGTGCATTTAGCATAAAGCCTTCTGATTTAGAACCTTTTGCTGTAATTTCCAATGCATCTTTAATTAAGAGTGCCGCCTCACCTGCTAAGGTTCCGCCAGAATAATAAGCTTTGATTGTTTTTGCATCTTCTTTTGCAAAGAAGGAAGCTTCATCCACTTCACAACTTGCCTCAGCAACTGCTTCTCCTCGTACCAGAGATACTGCTAGCCTTGCCGCTTCATCTAAGGTATAGGCATGATAGAAATTTTCTTCATGTTGCGTTGGTTTCTCACCTAAAAATAGAGTAACTACAGGCTTTTTAAAATTGCTTAATCTATGTTCGATTTTCTCTTTTACTTCTTTTGCTGGTGGTTTCGAAATAATGATTAAGACTTTAACTTCATCGTCTTTTTCCATAACTTCGATGGTATCCATCATGGTAATGCCGCCTACTTCAATGGCTAAATCTCTTCCGCCAGTTCCAATGGCATTTGTCACCCCCTCACCCAAGCGATCAATGATGGTGGTAAGTTCTTGGATTCCTGTTCCAGAAGCTCCTATGATGCCAATGCTTCCTGGTGCAACATTATTGGTAAATGCAATGGGTACTCCTTGTATAATTCCAGTCCCACAATCAGGCCCCATCACTACCAAACCTTTTTCATGAGCTTTTTGTTTTAATTTGATTTCATCTTCTAAACTCACATTATCGCTAAACATAAATACATTAAGGCCTTCCTCTAGTGCACGTTCTGCCTCTAAGGCAGCATAGGCACCTGGAATAGAAATCACTGCAAGGTTTGCATTTGGCATAGTAGCTAGTGCCTTATCCCAAGATTTCGCACTTTCCTCTTCTTTACTGCCTGCTTTTGCTGTTGCCTGCTTTTTGAAGAATGCTTCAATTTCTTCTAACAAACACTCCATCACGTTTTCATCTTCTATATCTGCAACTAATACCATATCATTGGCTGTTGCCTCTTCTAATTCTTGTGTTGCTAATCCACTTTGCTTATAGATGTCCTTATTCGATGGGGTTGCCATCATCACAGAGGCTTTCTTTACACCTGCTACACTCGATAGCTGGTTGGTAAGTAGCATCAATACTACTGAATCATGATAATTTCCTTTTTTGATAATTGTCTTTAACATGTTCCCTCCTCTTTAATCTGCAAATCTATTTTTATTATCATATCTATCATAGTGAATATCATCGCTGATAAAATATTCATAGATGGAATCCACGATATCGATAGCTTCTCCATTCCCTTGTTTTGCTTTACGCAATTCTGCTCTTTCCCCTGGATAATATACCCTATCAAATCCTTTCGCTGGCTTCATTTCATTTAACTCATCCATGGTTTGATTGATATGTTGTTTAAACATTTCTAAATTTGTAAATCTAGCTGGATCAATTACAATATGCATATGTCCTAAGTTTCTGCCTTCTGATAAATCATGATACATAGAGCTTACTTGCTTTCCAAATGGAAGGCCTAGTAGGATTCCAGAAAAGATATCTACCATCATCATTAATCCATAACCTTTCGCACCTGCAATTGGTACTAATGCATTCACTAAGTTAGGATTCGTAACCGATGCTCCTTCACTATCTACTGCCCAATCATCAGGAATGTTTTCACCTTTGGATCGTTTATCTAAAATCTTACCCCAAGCTTGTACTGTGGTTGCCATATCAAAGATGATATTTCTTCCATCTGCACCAGGTGCACCAAAAGCAATAGGATTGGTTCCATAATAAGGTTCTGTTCCGCCATAAGGCACTGCCATTGGATCTGACTGGCAAAAAGAAATAGAAACTAAATCTTGCTTTGCAGCCATTTCTGTATAGTAACCAATAGAACCACTGTGAGAAATATTTCGCATACCAACAACCGCAACTCCAGTTTCTTTTGCCATTTCGATTGCTTTGTTCATGGCTTCATATGCAACCACATATCCACAACCATTGTCGCCCTCAAAAATAGCAGAACTTGGACCAGTTACTTTATATTCGAATTTAGGATCTACGGTAATTCCACCTTTTGTAATTCTCTCGCTATAGTATTCCACACGAACTGAACCATGGGAATGATAACCTCTTTCATCAGACCAAGCTAAAATTTGTGAAGTAATTTCTGCATGTTCTTCACTTAGTCCAGCCTTCATCATTTTATTTTTCATCAAAGCTTTTAGTTCTTGAAATGTAAGTTTCATATATTTCTCTCCATTCTTCTATATGATTTTCTTATAATTGAACGTCTCTGTTGCAATCTTTTGAATAAATATAAACCAAAGGTTCTTCTTTTCCTACCCCATAACAAGCTTGTGGACAATAGGCATCTAGGAACATATAATCCCCTTCTTTTACTGGAATCCATGCATCATCCACACGATACATACCTTTCCCACTCAAGAAAAGAATTCCATGTTCTTGTACATGAGTTTCGATATAACCATGAGATGCACCTAATTCAAACTTCAAAATATGAAAATTCATATCAAAACCTAAGTCATCTGCTGCAGGTAAGAGATTCTTTACCCCACAGTTTTCCATACCCTCATAATCAATCCAAGGCATAGCATTGGTATCCCCAACCACAGTATAAGCCTTATGTCCTGCTAACTCCTCATAGCGTCTTTTATATACAAATAACTTCGCCTCTTGTTTTCCAAGATTTTTAAAGGTAAGTACTTTTCCTGCTGGTGAAAAGATATAACCACCACCTTGAAGTTTCGCAGTTTCCTCTGTATTATCTACTTCAATTTCACCTTCTACCACATAAAGAAGTACTTCAATACCTTCTCCGCCAATTCCATCGTTTCTTCCGTCTTCTTTCACAGTTACTAGATAATCTGCAAAACTTGCTCCTAAGGCAGGAGAACCTAAAATCGTCACATCACAATTTACATAACCAGGTATTTGGTTTTTCACCAATCCATCTGGCTCTAAAATAACATAATTATGGCTTTTCACTACCGATCTCGTTGATAATAATTCCTCTCTGTAACCGCATTGTCCATTCAAATAACCCATGATAAATCTCCTTTTTCTTTTATATTCTTTTGTGGTCAACCACATTTTACTATGTATATTATGACAAATTTTTATAGACTTTACAAGGTCTTTTTGTTAATTTCATCAAAAATAAAAGCACTTTCTTACAACTTGAATCCATATCCACTTTCGTGTATAGTTAGAATAACTACGAAACAGGAAAGGAACACTTTATGATCACTAAAACAGTTCTCAGTATAGATTCAAAACACTATCAAAAAGAAGCAAGTTTTTACCAAAATCCTACGGTGGAAACCAAAGCTTGTATCCTATATCTCCACGGAGGTGGCCTCTTATATGGCTCTCGAGATGATTTGCCCGATCTGCATCTAAACACGCTAACTTCTGCTGGCTATTGTATTCTTGCCCTTGATTACCCCCTTGCCCCAGAAGCACAAATTGAAGTAATTTTGGAAGATATTTTTTCTTCTATTACCTATTACCTCACGGAGTTCCTCTTGCTTGATAGCATCCACCTTCCTTACTTTCTATGGGGTCGTTCTGCTGGTGCTTACCTATGCCTATTAACTGCTAGCCACTGCCCTTTTACCAAGCTGCCTTCTGGAATTATTTCCTATTATGGCTATGGCTTTTTGACGGATACTTGGTTTCAAAGCCCAACGAATCATTACTTACAATTCCCAAAGGTTTCCAAGGAAAGTGTAACTGTTTTACCTAAAATTACTGGCCAAAAAAGCATGAATCAATTTCTTAGTGCTTATGTTTATGCAAGGCAAACTGGTCATTGGATTTCTCAGTTTTTTTCTGATCGAGAAAAATACTTTTATGCTAACTACACACTCCGCTTAGTGGATCAACTTCCTGCCCCTTTATTTTGTACCCATGCAAGCAATGACCCTGATGTTCCCTATGCGGAATTCTCTAGTTTAATGCAAAAATATCACCCAACTACATTTATTGTGTCAGGTGATATTCATGATTTTGATCGTTTGGAAGAGAAGAAAACAAGCATTCAACTATTAGAAGCTACAATCTCATTTCTTGATTCTCAAATCTAATCTTTATGTTCTAATTTGGTACCTTTACAAAACGGCTTACTGTTTTTCATTCTCTGCATCAAGATGTAATACACGATAGCCGTTGGTATGGTTGCCGTAAAGAAGGAGATACTAATATTAAATAATCCAATCACAGCTCCCACTGCAATCGCAATAATAGCTGCCCAGTTAATTCCTGCAAATGGGCCTTCTTTATCATATAAATCTTTTAAATTAATCATTTGCTTACGAATAATATAATAATCCGTTACTAGTACTGCAAAAATAGGTCCGAAAAATGCGGTATAAATTTGTACAAAGATATCTAAACCTGCAGAAGATGTTTCTTTTGTTAATTCCCAAGGGAAGGTACACACTGCAAGTACACTTACTAAAATAGCTGCTGTTTTGTGTTTCATCTTAAAGGCATCCATCAAGGCATAGGTTGGTGGAATTACGTTCGATAATAAGTTTGTTGTCATTTGTGCAAATAGAATAAATAATAGAGTAACCACTACTAAAAACTTATTGTCTACTGCTTGAGAGAACGCTGTAATTGGGTTTGCAATTCCAGTTGCTGATGATAACATCAATCCAATAATTCCCATAAAAACAGTTGCTGGTACCATAGCTAAGAAGTAAACGGTTCCTCTTTTAGCATCACTAAATCCAACTTTTAATTCACGTACATAATCTCCTGCATTTAACATAACCGTAATATTTACACCAAAGAATGAAATAATAGCTCCCACAAATGGCATGCCCCAACTTCCTTCTTTTGCTGCTAAGGTGCTGATTTCTTGACTATATTCTGTTACACAGATATAAAACATATAAATCAAAGCTCCGATAATAAAGCAAGCACCAACATTTTCTAACCATTTAATCCCTTTAAACCCTAGTAAAGAAAGGCCTAATTGTACCAATTGAAATAGAATGAAGTAAAGAATCATGTTGTCGTATCCAAATAAGGTAATGGAAATGGTATTGAGGGCAGTTCCTGCCAGCCAACTTTGAACTCCGTACCAAACTATGGCAGGTGCTGCTCTTAACATCGACGGTACTACATTTCCCTTTGCACCAAAGGCACTTTTCAATTGAATAACATAAGGAATTCCTGTTTTATAACTCAATCTATCATTCACAACCAAACAGACAATTAAAATCAAGGAACCTGCTAGCATTGCGATAAAAGCTTGTAATAAATTCAATCCTGTGTTTACTACACTTGAACCAAGAGCAAAGGTTCCAATAGATACACAACCTCCTAACCATGCAAATAAATAGGATGTTAAACCTAAAATTCTATCCTTTGAAGCAATGGGTGCTAATGTTCCTTCTGCATCTACTGATGCTATTTCCTTCTCTAAATCGTAACTCATCCCTGTGTCCTCCCATTATTTTATATAGTTTCTATTTATTTGGTGTTAAGAAGCTACCGTATCCAAAAGCATCTTCCATGTACATGCCATCTTTTGCTACGGTTTTCCCACGTACAATTGTTTGTACACTACATCCCTTGCCGCTCATGCCTTCTAAGATTGACACCTTCCCTTTGGTAACCAAACTTTCTCTTGTAACGGTCCACTCTTTCTCTGGGTCAATCAAAACTGCATCTCCGTCAAACCCTATTTCAAAAGCACCCTTACGTCCATATAGTCCGAAAATCTTCGCCGGATTATATCCCATGGTTTTCGCTATCAAGGTTGGGCTTAGTCCTTTTTTGTTTACTATCAAATCATACATAAATGGTACAAAATATTGTATCACATTCAAGCCGCCCCAAGCTTCCCAAATGGTCTTAGTCGCATTATCTTTTTCTTCATTAGCAGCTGGCGAATGATCGCTTCCGATACAAGAAAGTGTTCCGTCTAACACATAATCCCAAAGCTTTGCTACGGCTTCTTTTTCTCTCATTGGAGGAGTGCATTTTGCAGGAGCGCCCTTTTCAAAAACTATTTCTTCGGAAAATGCCAAATAATGAGGGCAAGTTTCAGCAGTAACAGGTAATCCTTCTGCCATAGCCTCTTTGATAATTTGTGCTACCATTGGATGACTCACATGGCAAATATGTACCTTCCCACCGGTAGCTCTTGACATATCTAGGATGTTTTTGGTAGCTACATATTCTACCCAAATATCATGAGCATCTAGGAAATCTCGTATCATATCTCCGCTTCCGTTATAGCGAAGTTTTTTGGTTCTCTCTAATGTCTGTCCATATTCTTCACAGTGGAACCCGCAAAGCGCATTGTGCGGCTTTAATACTTCTAATGCTTCTCTAATATTCCCAAGATTTGCTGTTGGAAATAAATCCCCATTCGGACAGGTAAAGGCTTTAAAGGCTGCTACTCCACAAGCATCAAGTTCTACTAAATCTGCAATGTTATTGTTTACAATTCCACCCCATAAGGCATAATCGATCACTGCTTTTTTGTCCACTAAGCTAAATTTCAATTCAAACGCTTCTTTGTTTAATAAGGCTGGTTCATTATTAAGTGGCATATCAATCAAGGTTGTGGTTCCGCCTATTGCTGCAGCTCTTGAGCCTGTGGCAAAATCTTCGCGATACTCAAATCCAGGTTCATTCAAATGAGCATGGCAATCGATAATTCCTGGAAATACCAATTTCCCACTAGCGTCCACTACCTCTTTTGCTTCAACCTCTTCTCCTGGCGCTAAAAAAGCTGCATACTTCCCATCTCTAATCGCAATTTGTGCCTCGTAAATGCGATCTTGTGTTACTAGTTTTCCATTCTTAATTACTAGATCATACATAGGCCTTTCTCCTTTTCTGTCTCTATATTTTATTATTCAGTTTTTCTCCCTAGTAGTTCCCAACCAATTACAATGCCATTTAAGGTATCTAGCCCTGAGCTATGCCCTGTGGAAACCACATCGTCAATCTCTGCTTTACAGCTCCTTTTTGATGTACTGATTGCTAATATTAATTGATGTAACTTTTCTCCAAACTCGCCTTTACATGCTGCTAATAAAAAGGCTTTGCTAATATCATTCGTTCTATTAGCGTATCTATTTACAATAGGAGTTAACATGTGAAATATGTCCTTTGCGATTTTGCTATCACTTGTTTTAAAAGCAAGCAATAGGCCTACGATAAAATCGTCACCTGAGGGGGTTAAGCCAATTCCAGCTCCAATTGTTTGTTTTATAAAAAAATCCCAGGAATCTTCTGCTTGTATTGAACCGATTTTTAATTGATCTAAAAAGTTCCATAAGTTCTGTCTAAGTATCTGTGACAAGAAATCATCTCTCTCATTACTCCTTGTTACTGCTGCGTCCGAATATCCACTGCTACTGCTTTCTAGTTTCAAGGTAGTTCTTAGTTCCTCTAATGCCGATTCAATCTGCGTTTTAGTAAGTTTAAGCATTAAATACGGGTCCCATAATTGGGTCGTATTATACTCGATTCTTTCTGTTCCTATGCTCAGGTATTCTTCTTCAAATATTACCCGATCTCCCACGAATACGTCCACTTGTTTGTTAAGGACAATTGAAATCGGGCTCATTGATATATGCCCTTCATGTAAAGCTATTATAAAATTTTCGACCTGAAGGTCAACCACGTTCTTGTATATAGAATGTACTTTACCACTTTTTCGCCCTTTTTTCAAGTCTTCTGTCAATTTAATTGCTTTTTGAATGTACTTTCTTTGCATTATACACCTCAAGTCTGTTTATTTGTATTTTTTCACGCTAAGTATATCACAATTCCAATCTTCATCCTAGTATTTTAAACATAAAAAATACCAATCCGCAGACTGGTATTTAAAAAAAAGGAAAAAGTATATGTAAACGGTAGTACCGTAATATGTAGTCGAAGCAATTATTTTGGTACCATTCAAATAACCACTTCTTTAATATATTGGTAGTATAGTTTACAAAGGTGTTCAAATTGTGTCTACTCTCTTAAGAGATTGTGAATTTTCCTTCTATTTCCATTCCATTTCTGTCAGAACAGAAATCAAATCAATATCGGCTGGCAGCCAATCTACTTCATATAACATTTCTTTTGTTAGCCATTTCGCTTCCCTATGCTCTGTTAGTACTATTTCACCTTCTCTAATACTTGCAAAGAAACAATCCATTTGTAAATGAAACTTTGGATAGTCATATTCCACCCTATATACAAATTCTTCTACCTTGATATCTAAATCTAGTTCTTCTTTAATTTCACGGATTAGGGCTTCTTCTTTTGATTCCCCAGGCTCTATTTTGCCACCTGGAAATTCCCAGCCACCGGCAAATTCACCACTTCCTCTTTGTGTAGCCAAAATTCTACCTTCCTTGCGGATAATAGCAGCTACTACCTGTATTGTTTTCATTGTTTCTTACCT
>CAYJHO010000039.1:0-18039 GCA_964369945.1 uncultured Lachnospiraceae bacterium | reverse complement strand
AACAGATTCCAAGATTCATGATGAACAAGTGGGGGACAGAGTCCCTTAAGGAAAATCTTGAGCCCTAAAAGTAAGGGCTCAAGATTCCGAGAGTATATAATAGTGGTTAGGAGGAAATCGATATGGAACAAAAGTTAAAAGTTGGAATTTTAGGAGCTACAGGAATGGTGGGGCAACGTTTTATTACCCTACTAGACAATCACCCATGGTATGAGGTGGTTTGTTTAGCAGCTTCTGCAAAAAGTGCAGGTAAGACCTATGAGGAGAGCATGAATGGTAGATGGAAAATGCCAGTTGCTATGCCAGAGCAGGTAAAGAAGCTTATGGTGCTAGATGTAGCTGATATTCAAGCGGTTAGTGAGCAAGTTGATTTTGTATTTAGTGCAGTGAATATGACAAAAGAAGAAATTTTAGCAATTGAAGAGGAATATGCAAAAGCAGAGGTGCCAGTGGTATCGAATAACTCGGCTCATAGATGGACACCAGATGTGCCTATGTGTGTACCAGAAATTAACGATGAGCATATGCATGTAATCGAATTCCAAAAGAAACGTTTGGGAACTAAGAGAGGATTTATAGCAGTGAAACCTAATTGCTCTATTCAATCTTATGCACCAGCATTAACAGCATGGAAAGAATTTGAACCATATGAAGTAATTGCAACAACTTATCAAGCTATTTCTGGCGCAGGAAAAACTTTTGAAGAGTGGCCAGAAATGTTAGGAAACATTATTCCATATATTGGTGGAGAAGAAGAGAAGTCTGAAAAAGAGCCATTAAGAATTTGGGGTGAAATTAAGGATGGAGTAATCGTTCCTGCAACCAGTCCTATGATTAGTTGTCAATGCATCCGTGTTCCTGTATTAGATGGGCACACAGCAGCAGCTTTTGTAAAGTTTAAAAAGAAACCAACAAAAGAACAGTTAATTGAAAAACTACGTAATTATGAAGGAGTTCCACAAAAGTTAAATCTACCTAGTGCTCCAAAACAATTCATTCAATATTTAGAAGAAGATAACAGACCACAGGTTAGTGCAGATGTAAACTATGAAAATGGAATGGGTGTAAGTATCGGACGTATTCGTGAAGATAAGATCTATGATTTCAAGTTTGTAGGTTTATCACATAATACTGTTCGTGGTGCTGCAGGAGGTGCCGTACTTTGTGCAGAATTATTAACAGCACAAGGGTATATTGCAAAGAAATAATATGTCAAAAAGTATATTTATCGCTGAAAAGCCCAGCGTGGCAAGAGAATTTGCTAAGGCTTTAAAAGAAAATATGAAATCACAAAAGGGATATATGGAAAGCGAACACTATGTAGTTACGTGGTGTGTTGGGCATTTAGTTACCATGAGCTATCCAGAATCCTATGATCCTAAGTTTAAGAGATGGTCATTACAGACCATCCCTTTTACTCCTATGAATTTTAAATATCAGGTAATTGATGGGGTGAAGGATCAATATGAAATTGTAAGTAAATTACTCAAACGAGAAGATGTTAGTACCATTTATGTCTGTACGGACTCTGGACGTGAGGGGGAATATATTTATCGTTTGGTAGAACAATTAGCTGGGGTTTCACATAAAAAAAGAAAAAGAGTATGGATTGATTCACAAACAGAAGATGAAATTATCAGAGGTATTAAGGAAGCAAAGGATTTATCAGAATACGATGCGCTCAGTGCCTCTGCTTATTTGCGCGCAAAAGAAGATTACCTTATGGGAATAAATTTTTCTAGAGTATTAACACTAAAGTATGGAGATAGTATCAAAAACTATTTAGGTGTAGAAAGAAGTGTTGTCAGTGTAGGTAGGGTTATGACCTGTGTTTTGGGAATGATTGTAAATAGAGAGCGAGAAATAAGATCTTTTGTAAAGACTTCATTCTATAAAATTAATTCTAATTTCTTATTAGGAGATTCTAAGGTAATAGGAGAATGGAAAACCACACCAACAAGTAAATTCTATAACTCGCCTTTACTTTATAAAGAGAATGGATTCAAGAAAGAAGAAGATGCTCTTAGCTTTTTAAAGGAACTTGAACAAGTTGCTGCAGGAGAAATGACGCTTCTTTCTAAGGAGAACAAGAAAGAGACTAAGAATCCACCTTTATTATATAATTTGGCTGAGCTTCAAAATGATTGTTCCAAATTATTTAAGATTAGTCCTGATGAAACATTGAAGGTAGTGCAAATGCTATATGAGAGAAAGATGGTAACTTATCCAAGAACAGATGCCCGTGTGCTCTCTACAGCAGTTGCAAAAGAAATATACAAAAATATTAACGGTCTAAAGCAATATGTTCATGGAAAGCAATATGCAGAGCATATATTAGAACAAAAGTTATATAGTAATCTTGCAAAATCAAGATATGTGGATGATAAGAAGATAACAGATCACTATGCTATTATACCAACAGGGCAAGGATTAGGAGGAATGGCAGGGATTCCACCAACTGCACAGAAAGTTTATGAAGTAATTGTAAGAAGATTTCTTAGTGTGTTCTATCCACCTGCTATCTATCAAAAGATAGGAGTGGTTGCTGGTATTGGTGAGGAAAGCTTTTTTACTAATTTTAAGACTTTAGTTGATCCAGGTTACCTAACAGTAGCAAAATTATCCTTTGCAAAGGAAAAGACTCCTAGTGAAGAAAGTGAAAATGATAGTGCTATCGATGCGAATATCATGGAAGTATTAAAAAAGCTCAAAAAAGGGGATAAGTTAGTCCTAGAAGGTTTAGAAATTAAAACGGGAGAAACCAGTCCACCTAAGAGATATAATTCAGGTTCTATGATTTTGGCTATGGAAAATGCAGGGCAATTAATAGAAGATGATGAATTAAGAGCGCAAATAAAAGGTAGTGGAATTGGAACTAGTGCAACAAGAGCTGAGATATTAAAGAAACTAGTATCTATTAACTATATTGATTTGAATCAAAAGACACAAATTTTAACACCAAGTTTTCTAGGAGAAGTCATTTTTGATGTGGTGGAATGCTCGATGAAAAGAATGTTAGAACCAGCACTAACAGCTAGCTGGGAAAAGGGCTTAACACAGGTAGTAGACGGGGTGATTACAGAAGAAGAATATATGGCGAAGTTAAATGATTTTGTAACAAAATATACTAATTATGCCAAGCAGTTGAATAATCAAGCTTTGTTATATGAAAGATTTAAGCAAGTAGAAGCTTATTATAGCTCAAAATAGGAGGGAATTATGTATACCATTGAACAACTTTATGATATAAAAGAATCGATTGCTACAGGAATTTTTGAAGGGAAAACCTATCCATGGGAAGTGTTACCAGAAATATCTAGCTTTATTAAGAAGCTAGGGGAAACCTTAGCTACAGATTCATATACAAAAGTAGCAGAAGATGTATGGATTGCAAAATCTGCAACGGTAGCTGCTAGCGCATTTATTCAAGGCCCATGTATCATTGATGAAGATGCGGAAGTTAGACATTGTGCTTTTATTAGAGGAAATGCAGTCGTTGGCAAAGGAGCCGTAGTAGGTAATTCTACAGAACTAAAGAACGTAATTCTATTTAATAAAGTACAGGTGCCTCATTATAACTATATAGGCGATTCTGTTTTGGGATATAAAGCTCATTTTGGAGCAGGTAGTTTAACTTCAA
This sequence comes from uncultured Lachnospiraceae bacterium, assembly GCA_964369945.1. Classification (GTDB taxonomy): domain Bacteria; phylum Bacillota; class Clostridia; order Lachnospirales; family Lachnospiraceae; genus RGIG6307. The sequence goes on along the minus strand of CAYJHO010000039.1, from coordinate 14,399 downwards.
ATGTAAAAAGCGATAAAACGCTAGTAACCGTAAAAGGAATCCAACAATCTGTGGAAACAGGGCTTAAGAAATTTGGTGCCATGGTAGGAGATGAAGTGGAAGTGGGCTGTAATAGTGTATTAAATCCTGGTACTGTCTTAGGCAAAAAGAGTCAAATTTATCCACTAAGTTGTGTGAGAGGAACCGTGCCTGAGGAACATATTTATAAATCGAATGATCAGATAGTTCAAAAAATATAAAAATTTAATAAAAAATATATTGACTATCTATTAAACTGTATTATAATAGTTATATATTTTACTAGCACTTTAAAGCGGTAAAATCGGGAGGAGATTACAATGAAAAAGAGAATAGTATCATTATTATTAACCGGAACTTTAGCTATGTCTATGTTTGTAGCTTGTGGGGAAACCACAGAATCAGAACAATCAGAAGGTACACAAGCAAGTGAATCTGTAGAATCTAGTGAAGAAGCAGAAGTTGTAGAAGGCGAAGTGTATGAAATTGGAGTACTTCAATTGATTCAGCATGATGCTTTAGATGCTGCAAATGAAGGCTTTATAGCTGCATTAGATGAAGCAGGTTTGAATTATGAAGTAGATCAACAAAATGCATCGGGTGACACAGCTACAACCAATACCATTGCAGAGAAATTTGTTACGGAAGAAAAAGATTTGATTTTAGCGATTGCTACTCCAGCAGCACAAGCAGTTCAAGCTAAAACAGAAGATATTCCAGTGGTTGGAACAGCAATCACAGATTACGTAGATGCAAAATTAGCAGAATCAAATGAGGCCCCAGGCTATAATATCACTGGTTCTTCTGATTTAAATCCAGTAGATGTTCAATTGGCTTTAATGTTAGACTTAGTTCCAGATGCAGAAACTGTAGGTGTGTTTTATAGTGCAGATGAGCCTAACTCTGAATTCCAAGCAGGACTTTTTGAAGCAGAAGCGATAGCAGCAGGCTTAGTAGTTGAGAGATTTACAATATCAAATTCGAATGAAATTGATGCGGTAGTACGTTCTATGGCTGGTGTGATTGATGCATGCTACATCCCAACAGATAATAAATTAGCTTCCGGAATGGGAACTGTTTCACAAGCTGCAAATGAAATTGGCTTACCAGTGATTTGTGGTGAAGGAAATATGGTTGAAAATGGTGGATTAGCTACTTATGGGCTTGATTATTATGAATTAGGTTATATCGCAGGAGAAATGGCAGTAGATATCTTAGTGAATGGAAGTAATCCAGCAGAAATGCCAATTCAATTCTTACCAGAAGAAGGATTTGCATTAATTGTAAATGAAGATACTGCAGCAGAATTAGGAATTGATTTATCAGTATTAGAATAATAAAGATTATGGCCTCGGCGAGAGTCAAGGCCATTTTTTTAGGTGAACGGAGGAAAGAAAATGGAGCTTACGCATTTATTTGGCGCCATGCCAGGTGCATTTTCACAAGGTGTACTTTGGGGGATTTTAGTATTAGGTGTATTTATCACCTTTCGAATTTTAAATATTGCGGATATGACTTGTGACGGATCTTTTGCTTTAGGAGGTTGTGTATCAGCTTTTTTGGTTGTAAATGGAGGAATTGATCCGGTTGTAGCAGTTTTTTTAGCTTTTTTTATCGGAGCTGCCGCTGGTTTTATCACAGGTATCTTACATACTATGTTTGGAATACCCGCAATTCTAGCTGGAATTTTAACCCAATATTCTTTGTGGTCTATTAATTTGCGTATCTTACAAGGTAAGAGCAATGTTCCATTTGGTAGAGATAATCCAACTATTTTCACAGGACTTACAGAACTAACTGGACTTACTAATTCCGAAATATCTTTGATTGTAGGTAGTGTGATTGCCATCATATTCATTGCAATATTATACTGGTTTTTTGGTACTCAATTTGGTTCTTCATTAAGAGCAACTGGTAATAATGAAGATATGATTCGTGCTTTAGGGGTAAATATCAAATTTACAAAAGTAGTTGCCCTAATGCTATCTAATGGCCTGATTGCGGTATCTGGTTCTTTGGTAGCACAAAGTCAAAAGTATGCCGATATCGGTATGGGAACTGGTGCCATTGTTATTGCACTTGCATCCATTGTAATAGGAGAGGTGTTATTAGGAAAGTTAAAGTCATTTGCAAGCAAACTAGCAGCTGTTGTGATTGGATGTATGGTTTATATGGCAATCAGAGCATTTGTTCTTTGGGTAGGACTTGATACCAACGATATGAAACTAATCTCAGCAGTGATTGTAGCCGCTGCCCTAGCTACACCGGTGGTATTAGCGAAGATAAGGCAAAAACGAGCTTATTCGCCTTATGGAGGTGATGTGTAATGTTACAGATTAGCAATGTGTTTAAAACTTTTAATGCAGGAACGATTAACGAAAAAAAAGCCTTAAATGGAGTGAATCTAGAGTTAAAACCAGGAGACTTTGTCACCGTAATTGGTGGGAATGGTGCAGGAAAATCTACCACACTCAATATGGTGGCTGGAGTATATCCGATTGACGCTGGGACTATAACAGTCAATGGCGTTAATATCTCTACTTGGCCAGAACATAAAAGAGCACAGTTTTTTGGTAGGGTGTTCCAAGATCCTATGAAGGGGACTGCTGCAGGGATGGAAATCCAAGAGAATATGGCTTTGGCATATCGAAGAGGTGAGAGAAGAACTCTTGCTTGGGGCATCACCCAAGAAGAAAAGGAATTGTTTGCAGAGAAAATTAAGTTACTAGGTCTAGGATTAGAAAATCGTATGACCAGTAAGGTAGGCTTATTGTCTGGAGGACAAAGGCAAGCACTCACACTTTTGATGGCAACATTAAAAACTCCAAAAGTTCTTTTGTTGGATGAGCATACTGCAGCGCTAGATCCTAAGACAGCAAAAACAGTTTTGGATTTAACAGAACAGTTTATTGCAGAAGATAAACTAACTGCTATGATGGTTACTCATAATATGAAAGATGCAATACGACTAGGAAATCGCTTGGTTATGATGCACGAAGGTCGAATTATCTACGATGTGTCAGGAGAAGAAAAGCAAAGACTAGAAGTTAAGGATTTATTACAGAAATTTGAAGAAGCTTCTGGTGGTGAATTTGCCAACGATAGAATGATGTTATCTTAACAAAGAAACAGGTATTGATTATAATTACAGCCTCACTAGAAAGATATTCTCTAGGAGGCTGTTTTAGTAAATAGATTAGATTAATTTTTCTAGCTCATCGCAGTAGTTTTGAGCTTTCTCAAACTCATTTATAGCAAGAGCTTCATTTACTTTTTGTTCTAGTGCCGTTTTTTTCGTTTCAATCTCTAAATAGTCTTTAGAAAAATGATTATCATAAATTAATTTTCTGAATTTTCTCATGCTCATTTTACGAATAGATTTATTTTCAATGTAAAGAACATAATCCATACAATTTACAATAGAATAAAAATCATGGGTTACCATAAGAACAGCGCCATCGTAAGAAGAAATAGCTTCTTCTAGGGCAAGTTGAGAATAGGTATCCATATGTGCAGTTGGTTCATCTAATAAAAGTAGATGGCTAGGTTCTAAGCTAATCATAGCAAGTTGTACTAGTGTTTTCTCACCACCTGACAATTGACTTACTAGCGTATTTAAATTGGCATGTTCAAAGTTGTAAGATTGTAAGAAAAATAAGATTTCATCATTGCTTTCGAATCCTAGATCAAAGAAAATATCAGCCATTGACTTATCTTGGGTATCTTGTTCAAATTGTTCTGCTGAAAAAAGAGTGGTTGTTATGTCTTCCCTTAAGCAAATATGTTCTTTATCGCATTGGATAATATCTTTAAAGAGTGAACTTTTACCAGAACCATTAGGACCGATTAGGGCTATCTTTTCCTTGTTTGAAACAGAGAAATTTACATGCTCTAATAATAATTCGTCAAATGAAATCGAGTAGTCCTTTACCTCTAAGAGAGGGACTTCTGTGGTTCCTTCTTCCAAAAGAAGAGGAGCAAAGGAGATGGCTGGTCTTGAGACATCGATAAATGGCGATTTTACACGGCGTTTTTCTAGTCGCTCTAAAATCTTAACTCTTGCATGCAAAGTTTTACCTTTTGCAGCAGAAAAGTACATGGTAGCTTCTGCACGTAATTTGTTAACAATTTTTTGTGTACGCTCAATTTCTTCATTATCCGCACTAGCTAAACGTTGCAATTCGACTTTTTGAGATAGTAAATAGAAATTGTAGTCGATGTAGTTTCCCAAAAACTCTTGTACTTGCTTGTCTTCTAGGTGAATAATCTTTGTAAAACAATGATTTAGGAGAAAACGATTGTGAGTTACAACAAAAACAGCTTTCTTATATTCGTTTAAGATATTGCTTAGATTTAAAATATGTTGAAAATCTAAGAATACATCCGGTTCATCCATCACCAATAAGTCAGGAAGGAGTAGCATTTCACGCATGATTTTGAGTAGTTTAAATTCTCCACTACTAAGCAAGTGAATAGAAAGTTCCCTTTGACCAGTCAAGTCAACTTGGTTTAAGAGTTTCTGAATATTACTGATATAATTATCCCCATCCATAGCTTGAAATTGATCGTATAATACTTGGTATTCTTCTAACAGTGGTTCTATATCTTCGGCTGTTTCCATTTCTTTACAAATATCTTGTATTTTTTGATCAATAAGAACAAAATGTTCACTCAAAAATTCAAACACAGTTACATTATCTTCTTTGCAAGCATCTGAGAATTGGCTTACATAACCTGTTGTAAACTCAAAGTCCTTGGTGATCGTTCCATCATAGATAAAGTCTTTTGTTTCTAAAATAATATTTAGTAAGGTGCTTTTACCAGTTCCACTAGAACCAATAAGTGTGCAGTGTTCTCCTGGCAATATTTCAAAGTTTATTTTCTCGAATAAATCCTTGGTAGGATATTCATAAGAAAGATTTTCGATTTTTAACATATAGTTTCTCCGTTCTTTAACATAAAAACACTATACCACTAACTTTAAGGTTTTACAATGCCCTACTTTATGATACAATGGTTGAAATAGTATTACATAAGGAATAAACAGATTTTTCTTCGAAAGGATAGGATATGACGATTAAATTAATAGCCTTAGACTTGGATGGTACTTTATTAACTTCCAAGAAAGAACTTAGTACAGACAGCAAAGAAATCTTAGAACGAGCAGCAGAAGAAGGTATTGAAGTAGTAATTTCTACCGGTAGACCTCTTTGTGGTGTTTTTAATAATATAAGAAGTATAAAAGGATTGCGCTATATCATTTATGGAAATGGTGCAGCGATCTATGATCTAAAAGAAGAATGTGAATTGTATCAAGATTGTATGGACTTAGAAAGTAGTCATAACATTATAGAAGAAATAGCCAAATTCGACGTATTGCAAGATGTATTTGTAGAAGGTCAACCTTTTGTAGATGCAAGTCGTTTGGGTGTAATTGAGCTTATGAATACTTCGGATGAAGTCAAGGATTATTTAAGAAAAACTAGAGTTGGAGTAGAGTCCTTGTTAACTTACATAAAAGAAAGCAAGGGACATCCTCAGAAAATAGCTGTGAATTTTAAAACAAATGAGGATGGAATCCTATTACATAGAAATCAAGTGGTAGAGATTACAAAGTGTTATCCGCAATTTGTGGTTGTTTCTGGAGCAGGTGGTAATGTTGAGATAACAAATACCACAGCAACGAAAGGGAATGCACTTGTAAAACTAGCAGAGTTACTTGGGATTTCAGTAGAAGAAACGATGGCTGTTGGAGATAGCGAAAACGATTTAGATATGATTCAAAAAGCAGGTTTTTCTGTGGCTATGGCTAATTCAGAAGAATCGGTATTAGAATCTGCAGATTTTATTACAAAAAGTAATGACGAAGAAGGGGTAGCCTTTGCACTTCAACAAATATTAGAAAAAAAGTGACCTATTATTCATAGGTCACAGCTACATTATCAGGAACAATTCCTTTTAATAAAGATAAAATGATTTGAGAACGTTTACATGCTCTTTCATAATAATCATTGGCAAGCTCGAAACTAGCTTCATCGAATTCTGGATTTCCAATGGCACCGTAATATAAATCTAGAGCTTGTTCCATATATTCATAACCTTCCAAAGCAAGTTCTGTTACATAGTTATATTCCTCTGATGGAGGGGTAACATTCGCTAATTTTTGAAATTCACCTTCCAACTCATTTAATAAACTAAGCATAGTAACAGAAGCATCTGCTGCCGTAGGGTCAATTTCATTCATTTTAGTATCAATGACCTGTATATTAGTATAAATTTCATTGATACGGTTATAGAATGTTTCATGATAAGCCGCATTAGAACAACCAACCAATAGAAAACTGATACAAGTGAATATTAGGGCAATATATTTACGCAATTTTATTCTCCTCCTTAGTAAAATATGTTAGAATAGATTTTAGCATAAATTTATTAAGAATACAATCATAATGTAAGGAAAAGAAAATGACAAAAAAAGACTTTGAACAATTGATAAAGGAACAGGTGCTGTTTTTAGATGGAGCCACCGGTTCTAATTTAATAAATGCAGGTATGCCAGCAGGCATATCTACGGAGAAGTGGATTCTAGAACATCCGGAAGTTTTTGTACAAATGCAACGCGAGTACGTAGAAGCAGGGAGCCATATTATACTAGCTCCAACCTTTGCAGCAAATCGAATTAAATTTAAGAAATATGGCAAGATAGAGGAATTAGAAGATACTATACATAACTTAGTCCTACTCTCTAAAGAAGCGGCCATGGGTAAGGCCTATGTAGCAGCAGACATCTCTATGACCGGAGAACAATTAGAGCCAATGGGAGATTTAAGCTTCGAGGAGTTAGTTGAAGTTTATAAAGAACAGGTACGCTTTTGTGAAAAAGCAGGTGTTGATTTATTTTTAATTGAAACCATAATGAGTTTACAAGAAATGAGAGCTGCCATTATTGCAGCAAAAGAAGTAAGTGAATTACCAATTTTGGCTTCTTTGACTTTTGAAAGTAATGGACTTACTTTATATGGAACGGATCCAAGCACTGCAGTGATTGCCTTACAACAACTTGGGGTTTCAGCCGTAGGGGTGAATTGTGGAAACGGCCCAGAGAAAATAGTGGAAATTATAGAAACGATGTCAATGGTAGCTCAAATTCCACTCCTAGCTAAGCCAAATGCAGGACTTCCTTATCTAGATCCTCAAGGGATCACAAGATATTCTATGGGAGCTGAGGAGTTTTCTACTTGGGCACCTAGGTTAGTAGAGGCAGGGGCTTCTATTATAGGAGGATGCTGTGGTTCTACTCCAGAACATATGAGGCAATTTATTGCAAAAGCAAAAGGTTTAAAGCCACCTAAAAATAAAAGTGAACTTCCATACCTTTTGTGTAGTGAAAGAAAAACCTTCTCCTTTCACTTAGAGGATCCCTTTTTCTTAATTGGAGAGCGTATTAATCCAACTGGGAAGAAAGCCTTTCAAGAATCCTTGAAACAGGGTGATACTAGTATGGCAGAAGATTTTGCTGTAGCACAAACACAAGCAGGTGTGGCTTTGTTAGATATTAACGTTGGAATGGCTGGAATAGAGGAAGAAGAGACCATGTTAGAAACCATGGCTGCTGTAGCAACTGTGTGTTCCACTCCTTTGGTTATTGATACCAGTCATCCAAAGGTAATGGAAGCTGCATTGCGCCAATATCCAGGAAGAGCACTTATTAACTCAATCTCCTTAGAAGAGACAAAGATAAAAGAAATACTACCACTAGCCAAGAAATATGGTGCTATGTTTATTCTGTTACCTCTTTCAGATGCTGGTTTACCTAAAAGTTTAGAAGAGAAAATTCAAATTATAGAGACGATTCGAAGTAAAGCACATGCAATGGGCTTTACTGATAGGGATATTGTAGTGGATGGTTTGGTAACAACAGTAGGTGCGAATCCAAATGCGGCACTAGAAACCTTAGAAACCATTCGTTACTGTAAGGAACAAGGATTAGCCACCGTTTGTGGTTTATCTAATGTATCCTTTGGTTTGCCAGGTAGAAGTTATGTAAATAGTTGCTTCTTAGCAATGGCAATTCAAACAGGATTAAGTATGGCTATTGCAAATCCGAATCAAGAATTGTTAATGGCTACTGCACTTTCTAGTAATTTGCTACGTAACAAAAAGGAAGCAGCACTGCCTTATATCAACTATGCCAAAAGTATAGAACCAGCAAAAGCAACAGTGAAAGCGACAGAAACAAAGAAAACAGAAGTACCCAAGCAAACCATAGATTTTGAACCATTACAAGATGCTGTAATCAAAGGAAAAAGAGACGAAGCTAGCCAACTTACCAAAGACTATTTAGAGCACAGCAGTGCTGAGGAAATTCTATCCAATCACTTGATGCCAGCGATGGATCAGGTTGGAAATTTCTTTGAAACAGGGCGATATTTTCTTCCGCAATTAATTGCTAGTGCAGAAGCGATGAGTAAGTGTGTATCCATACTAGAGCCATTATTAACGGTAGAAGGTGGCATGCAGGACTTGCCTGTAGTAGTGATTGCTTCTGTTAAAGGGGATGTCCATGACATCGGTAAGAATTTAGTGGCATTAATGCTTAAGAACCACGGTTTCTCTGTGATTGATTTAGGAAAAGATGTTCCAACAGAAGATATTTTAGTTGCAGCGAAAAATCATAAAGCTAGCATCATTGCGCTTTCGGCTTTGATGACAACAACAATGGTAGAAATGAAAGAAGTTGTTCAAAGAGTGAAGAAAGAAAAACTAAGTTGTAAGGTAATGATTGGTGGTGCCGTTATTACAGCAGATTATGCAAAGGAAATAGGAGCAGATGGTTATAGTAAAGATGCAGCAGAAGCAGTAAAATTAGCAAAAAGTTTATTGGAATAGGGAGGAAGAGATGTTAGGAGCAGACGCAATTATTAAATGTTTAGAAGCAGAAGGAGTTTCTGTAGTTTTTGGTTATCCCGGAGTTGCTATATGTCCGTTTTATAACAGTATTTTAGAATCAGATATTCAATCCATTTTGATACGTACAGAACAAAATGCAGCACATGCTGCAAGTGGATTAGCTAGATTAACCAACAAACCAGGGGTCTGTGCTGTAACCAGTGGTCCCGGTGCTACGAATGTGGTGACAGGAATTGCAACTGCTTATGCAGATAGTATTCCTATGATTTGTATTACAGGTCAAGTAAGCAGTGATTTAATTGGGCGAGACGTGTTTCAAGAGGCTGATATTACAGGGGCGGTGGAATCTTTTGTTAAATATAGTTACATTGTTAAAAATGTAGAAGATATTCCTAGAGTATTTAAAGAAGCATTTCATATCGCAAACACAGGTAGAAAAGGTCCTGTATTAATTGATATTCCGATCGATATTCAAAACGCGAATGTTACCAATTTCAGTTATCCAGACCATATTAATTTACGTACCTATAAGCCTACCGTTAAAGGAAATGATTTACAAATTAAGAGAGTAGTTCAAGAGCTAGTAACATCGGTAAAGCCTGTCATTTGTGTAGGTGGTGGTGTTATGTTAAGTGACGCAAGAGAAGAACTTAGAAGTTTTGTAGAAAAGTACAAAATTCCGGTAGTATCAACTATGATGGGAATTGGTGCTATGCCTTCTGAACATCCAATGTATTTTGGCATGGTTGGAAATAATGGAAAGCCTTTTGCCAATAAAGCCATGAATGAATCCGATGTACTTCTTATGATAGGAGCAAGGGTAGCCGATCGTGCGATTAGTCACCCAGGCTTAATCACGATGAATAAGAAATTGATACATATCGATATTGACCCTGCTGAAATTGGAAAGAATGCAGGACCTACGATTCCTTTGGTAGGAGATATTAAAAGTGTATTGAAGCAACTAGCATCGAGAGAATTTGATTGTGAAAAATCACAGTGGATTGAGGAATTAAATCGATTTAAAGAAGAGATGAAGCCAACAAGAAAGCCTAATCCTGCTTTTGTGGATCCTGCTAAGTTTATTCAAATTCTTTCAGAAAAGATGAAAGATGATGCAGTTTATGTGGCAGATGTAGGACAAAATCAAATGTGGTCTTGTGCGTATCATCAAGTGAAAAAAGGGAATTTTCTAACTAGTGGTGGTATGGGCACTATGGGGTATTCTATCCCAGCTGCCATTGGTGCTAAAGTTGCTTGTAAAGAAAAACAAGTAATTGCTGTTTGTGGAGATGGTTCTTTTCAAATGTCTATGATGGAATTAGCTACCATGCAACAACATGGAATACAAGTGAAAATAATAGTACTTAAAAATAATGTATTAGGCATGGTAAGAGAATACCAGCATTATGCATATGAGGATCATTATAGTGTGATTGATCTATCTGGAAGTCCAAATTTAGAACATCTAGCAAAAGCCTATGAGCTTCCGTTTATGCGTTTGGAGAATATGGAACATTGTGAAGAAACCATCGATGCTTTCTTAAAGGAAGATAAATCTATGATTTTGGAATGTTCAATTGACCCAATGGACTTAGTAAAATATTAAGAAAGGGATGGAAAAGGATATGAAAAGAATTTTTTCAGTTTTAGTAGAGAACCATGCTGGCGTACTTGGGAAAGTAGCAGGATTATTTAGTCGCAGGTGCTATAATATTGATTCTCTTGTAGTAGGAGAAACCTTTGATCCAGACGTTTCTTGTATGACGATAGTGAGCTCTGGGGATGATAGAACCTTAGAACAAATAGAAAAGCAATTAAATAAGAAGATTGATATTATTAAAGTCAAAACTTTTGATGAAAATAGAAGTATCAGTAGAGAACTTATGCTAGTAAAATTAAAATATACAAAATCAAATCGTAGAGATATTATGGAGATTTGTGATATCATGAAAGCTGAAATTGTTGACATGAGCAAGTCTCAAATGATGATTCAAATTTGCGATCTTCCTGACAAAATCCAATTATTTATGGATATGCTAAAATCGATTAGTGTCGTAGAAGTTGCAAGAACTGGAACCTTGGCATTACAAAAGTGTATTGATACAGATTGATGTATTTTAACCTGTTTTATGTTGTTTTATACGTTAATATGTTAAAATGATTTATTGACATCACACAAGACACTTGCTACAATATATCAAATAGGGAGATGATAGTTCATATGCAAAAAAGAGTATTTCAAATATTAGTAGATAATACCGCTGGAGTATTAAGCCGTATTTCAGGATTATTTAGTCGAAGAGGATTTAATATTGAAAGTATTACCGCTGGAGTAACCGCAGATCCGAGATTCACAAGAATTACTATTGTTGCTGCAGGAGAAGAGGTAGTATTAGAACAAATCGAAAAACAACTTGCTAAATTAATCGATGTAAAGAGTATTAAAGAGTTAGAACCAAACAAAAGTGTCTATCGTGAACTTGCATTGGTGAAAATTAAGGTAGATGCTAGCAATAGGCAAGAAGTCACATCATTAACAGATATATATCGTGCAAAGATAGTGGATGTATGTAGTGAGAGTTTAACTGTTGAAATTACAGGAACACAATCTAAAATTGAAGCATTTGTTAATTTAATTAGTGGTTTTGAAATTTTAGAACTGGCAAGAACTGGTTTGGTAGGATTAGTAAGAGGAGCGCAAGATGTAGTACATCTTGACGAGTAAACTGTTAGCTAAAGGGTAACCTTATGTTATATATTTAAACGCATTTTGGAGGAGAATAGAATGGCGAAAATTTATTATCAAGAAGATTGTAATCTAGCTTTATTAGAAGGAAAGACAATCGCTGTAATTGGATATGGTAGTCAAGGACATGCACATGCATTAAACGCAAAAGAATCAGGATGTAACGTTATTATTGGTCTATATGAAGGATCAAAATCTTGGGATAAGGCAGTAGCTCAAGGATTTGAAGTATATACTGCAGCAGAAGCAGCAAAAAAAGCGGATATCATCATGGTATTAATCAATGATGAAAGCCAAGGTGCTTTATACAAAGAAGCAATTGAGCCAAACTTAGAAGAAGGAAATATGTTAATGTTTGCTCATGGTTTTGCTATTCACTTTGGACAAATCGAAGCTCCAAAACACGTAGATGTAACTATGATCGCTCCAAAAGGACCTGGACATACTGTACGTGGTCAATACCAAGAAGGCAAAGGAGTACCTTGTTTAGTAGCAGTACATCAAGATGCTTCTGGTAAAGCTTTAGACAAAGCTTTGGCATATGCGTTAGCAATCGGTGGAGCAAGAGCTGGTGTATTAGAAACAACTTTCCGTGAAGAAACTGAAACAGACTTGTTCGGTGAGCAAGCAGTTCTTTGTGGTGGTGTAGTAGCTTTAATGCAAGCAGGTTTTGAGACTCTTGTAGAAGCTGGATATGAGCCAGAGAGTGCATATTTTGAGTGTGTACATGAAATGAAATTAATCGTTGACCTAATTTTCGAATCAGGTTTTGCAGGAATGAGATACTCTATCTCTAATACAGCAGAATACGGTGATTACATCACAGGACCTAAAGTAGTAACAGATGAAACTAAGAAAGCTATGAAGCAAGTACTTACAGATATCCAAGATGGAACATTTGCAAGAAACTGGCTACAAGAAAACCAAGTAAACTGTCCAAACTTCAAAGCAATGAGAAGACGTGGAACAGAGCATGCAGCTGAAAAAGTTGGTGCTGAATTACGTAAATTATATAGCTGGAACAACGAAACAAAATTAATTGACAACTAAGATTTAGATCATTAACAATACTAAGAGTGAAATGTAGAGATATGTTTCACTCTTTTTGTATCTATGGGAGGGTACTATGGGAGATAAAACTAATGTATTATTTATATTTGCAGACGATCAAAGATTTGACACAATACGTGCACTAGGAAATGAAGAAATTTATACACCAAATATGGATGCTTTGATAGCGGAAGGAACCTGTTTTACTAACGCACATATACCAGGGGGCTCTAGTGGGGCTGTATGCATGCCATCAAGGGCCATGTTGCATACAGGAAGATCTTTGTTTACCATTAAAGATGAAGGGCAAAGTATTGATGAAACCCATACCTTGATGGGAGAAATGTTTCAAGAAAAGGGTTATGAATGTTTTGGAACAGGAAAGTGGCATAATGGATCTAAGTCCTATGCTAGAAGTTTTACCTGCGGAGATAATATCTTCTTTGGAGGAATGCACGATCATTGGTGTGTACCAGTACATAGCTTTGATCCGACAGGGAACTATCATGGAAGGGTAAAGCAGACTCCAAACTTCTTTTATGACAACAAGCCACTTAATCTGGTTGCAGATAAAATCAATGTAGGACAACATTCGACTGACTTCTTGACAGAAGGTTTACTAAACTATATCAAAGAAGATCATGAAAAGCCATTCTTTGCTTATATGGCTTTGTTGGCACCTCATGATCCGAGAACCATGCCAGGAGAGTTTAGAGATTTATACAAAGCAGAAGATATTACCTTGCCTCCAAACTTCCAATCCTTCCACCATATTGAGTATGGAAATACGGATTGTAGAGATGAGGTATTAGCACCATATCCAAGAACCCTAGAGGATACCAAGAAGCAGATTGCAGAATATTATGCTATGATTTCCCATATCGATTATCAATTAGGAAGAGTAATTAAAACCTTAAAAGAAGAAGGTCTATATGAGAATACTTTGATAGTATACGCTGCAGACAATGGACTTGCTGTCGGACAACATGGTTTGTTTGGGAAACAAAGTCTATATGAACACAGTGTTAGAGTACCACTGATTTTTGCTGGAAAAGGAATTGAGAAAGATGTAAGAAGAGATCAGATTGTATGCCTCTATGATATTTTTCCAACGCTTTGTGATTTACTAGGTTTTGAAATTCCAGAAACCGTAAATGGTAAAAGCTTTGCTCCTTGTTTTAAGCACGCAGAGCATATAACTAGAGAAAGTTTATATCTAATGTATACAGATAAAATCAGAGCGATCAAAAAAGACGGTTATAAGTATGTACAACATAGACACAAGGATATTGTAACACACTCCTTGTTCCACTTAGCATCCGATCCATATGAGATGGCAAACCTCTATCAAAACCCAGAATTGAAAGAATTCATTGTCAGTCTTCAAGAGTGTTTAGTAGAAGAGGGAAAGAATTCTAATGAATATAATAACTTTTTAGGACGTAATTATTGGGGGAGTACTGCAACATCATAAGTGAATAAATTGTAACTAACTCAAAGAAAAAATGAGCCTAGCTTCTTCAGAATTAATAAGATATTCTTCAAGGTGTTAGTCAAAAATAAATATGTCATTATAGCACAATGGATAGTGTACATCCCTCCTAAGGGTAAATCACGTGTTCGACTCACGCAGAGGGTGCCAGAAAATAACCATAACATACTGAATTGTGTG
>CAYJHO010000038.1:0-18386 GCA_964369945.1 uncultured Lachnospiraceae bacterium | reverse complement strand
GCAGAAACTTGCAGTGTTGATAGAACTAGCATGCTACACATAAGAGAAGCTACTACGAGCCTCATTAGTACTTTAATTTTATTCTTCACTATTCTTCACCAATTCTTTCGTATCATTTATTTGTTATATTTGTTATATCATACATCATTTAATCAAATTTTTCAACAAACTTCTTACTACAGTGTCTTATTACACTTTTGCATAGTGTTTGATAATATCTTTTCTAGTCACTATTCCAATAAAATTTTGACTGTCATCTATAACTGGAATAAAGTTTTGTTGCATAGCTCGACTTAACAATTCTTCTATTGTAGTCATAATATGTACTGGTGGATTGCTCTTACTACTAGTAACATCACTCAATTTATACTGCTCTGCCTCTTTCATTCCCTTACTTCCATATGTAATATCTGCGCCTAGTAAATGCCAGAGAAAATCCCCTTCACTAACAGTCCTTAAATATTTCCCATCCTTTGAAACTACTGGGATGGCTGTATATCCATGTGTATTCATTTTCTCAAGTGCCTGTCTTACTGTAAAATCTTCCTCTAAAAAAGCTACTTGTGCTTTTGGTATTAAAAAGAATGCTATATTCATAATGTCCTCCATTGTATAAGTTACATTAATTTTACTATAATATTTCTTAATTGAAAAGTAGAATACACAGAATTTTAAGAATTTCTTAAAATGTATTAGCCTATTTGCACTCTATTATTATGAATTTTTATGCACATTCAACAAAATATATATTCACTACTTGTTTTTATGCTCATATTTTCTTATAATTAAACATGAAATAAATGAAAGAATGGAGAACACATTATGTCTTATGTTGATGAGGTCCTAGACCTAGTAATCGAGCAAAACCCTGCTCAACCAGAATTCCACCAAGCCGTGAAAGAAGTTTTAGACTCTTTACGCCTAGTAATTGAGCAAAACGAAGACGCTTATCGTAAGGAAGCAATTCTCGAGCGAATTGTAAACCCAGAGCGTCAAATTATCTTTAGAGTACCATGGGTAGATGATAAAGGACAAGTTCATGTGAACACAGCCTACCGTGTACAATTCAATAGTGCTATCGGACCTTATAAAGGTGGTTTGCGCTTACATCCTTCTGTAAATTTAGGAATTATCAAATTCTTAGGATTTGAGCAAATCTTCAAAAACTCACTTACTGGTTTACCAATCGGTGGTGGTAAAGGTGGCTCTAACTTTGATCCAAAAGGAAAGTCTGATAAAGAAATTATGGCATTCTGCCAAAGTTTTATGACTGAATTAAATAAATATATTGGAGCTGATACTGACGTTCCTGCCGGAGATATCGGTACAGGTGCTAGAGAAATCGGTTATATGTATGGACAATACAAAAGACTTCGTGGTGTATATGAAGGAGTACTAACAGGTAAAGGTCTTGCTTACGGTGGTTCTCTTGTTAGAAACGAAGCTACCGGATATGGACTTCTATATTTAGTAGATGAAATGCTAAAATGCAATGGTCACGAACTAAAAGGTAAAACAGTAGCTGTTTCAGGTGCCGGTAACGTTGCTATTTATGCAATTCAAAAAACATGGCAATTAGGTGGAATTCCTGTGACTTGTTCTGATTCTGCTGGTTGGGTTTATGATAAAGATGGAATTGATGTAGAATTACTAAAAGAAGTGAAAGAAGTGAAACGTGCTCGTCTTACAGAATATGTAGCAGCTAGACCTAATGCAAGCTATCATGAAGGTAAAGGTGTATGGACAGTTCCTTGCCAAGTAGCTCTTCCTTGTGCAACACAAAATGAGTTGTGCCTAGATGATGCAAAAGTTTTAGTAGCCAATGGTTGTATTTGTGTGGCAGAAGGGGCTAACATGCCTACTACTATGGAAGCTACTGAGTACTTCATTGAAAAAGGAGTTCTATTTGCTCCAGGTAAAGCTGCAAATGCAGGTGGAGTTGCAACTTCAGCACTTGAAATGAGCCAAAATAGTGGAAGAATTAGCTGGACCTTTGAAGAAGTTGATGAGAGATTAAACGCAATTATGGTAAACATCTTCCATAATATGGACGATGCTGCTAAGAAATATGGCAAAGCTGGCAACTACGTTGTTGGTGCAAATATCGCTGGTTTCGAAAAAGTTGTTGCTGCTATGCTTGCACAAGGTGTTGTATAATCTACCACCCACAAAATAATCAATTTTGCCTAGAAAATCAAGAGTACTTCGCTCTTTGATTTTCTAGGTTTTTTTGTATGTTCACTAGTCCCCCCACCTACGCTTCTAGCTACTCTACCTATTCCTAGCTTCACGTGGTGATACCTATCTCACGCGATAGCCTAAGTCCGCGACTTGCTTGCTTTTAGTTTATGCTTCCTGTTTATATAACATACCATTTTCCAAAACATACCCACCTTTTTTTCCTTTTTACATTTTAGTAGGTACCATATTTTACTTTTTCGATGATATATCATACTTTTTTGATTTCTGTCCCTACTCTTTTCTTCATATTTCATTTTAGTGGGTACCATATTTTAGTGATTTGGATGAAAATCCTCATTTAATACCTACCTAATTTGAAGTTTTTTGATTTAGTAGGAACATTTTAAAAAAATAATTTTTTGAGATACCTACTAAATTCAATTAGCTTGATTTCAGTAGGTACTTTTAATCGTAATCTCCTATTTTGTGCGGAGCCCAATACCAATAACCCTCTTGTACTAGCCTCTTAGCTAATCCACTAAACCATCAAAGCACAAAAAAACTCCCTACACAAATCTACCTAAAGGCATTGATTTATGTAAGGAGTCGGTTTACAGTCATGGCATGAAAATCAATCCAAGTCAACTGCTCACTCAATATGTACTTCTTATTCTTCTGTAGACTCTTCTACTGATTCTTCAGTTGTTGCTTCTTCTGTTGCTACTTCTTCTGTTGCTACTTCTTCAGTTGTTGCTTCTTCAGTTGTTGCTTCTTCTGTTGCTACTTCTTCAGTTGTTGCTTCTTCAGTTGTTGCTTCTTCAGTTGCCACTTCTTCTGTTGTTGCTTCTTCTGTTGTTGCTTCTTCTGTTGTTGCTTCAGTTGCTACTTCTTCAGTTGCTACTGTTTCTGTTGCTACTGTTGATTCTGTTGATTCTGTTGTTGCAGGTGCTGAACAAGCTACTAAAGCCATAGTCATACCTACACATGCTAAAAACATTGCGATTTTTTTCATAATTTATTTCTCCTCCTGGTTTCGCAATTATCTGCTAACCAATAGGAATTATAATACAAAATAAACCATCTGTCAATATGCACAATTAAAAATACTTTTTTTGTACACATTTTTTTCACATCTATTGAATTGCAGCTCCTATGTCATTTCTTTTGTATTTTCCATCAAATTCTATCCACTCACAAGCTTCATATGCAAGTTTTCTTGCGTTGACTAAATCGTCACCTTTTGCTGTTATCCCTACTACTCTACCGCCATTTGTCACAATTTGATCTCCTACACGTTTAGTTCCTGCATGAAAACAGAACACATCATCACGTTTTTCGAATAATTCAAATCCTGACATTGGCTTTCCCTTTTCATAAGACACTGGATAACCATCACTAGCTAAAACTACACACACTGCTGCATTATCTTCAAATTCTAATTCTACTTGATCTAAGGTACCATTTACACAAGCTTCCATCACCTCTATAATATCATTCTTCATACGTGGTAACACAACTTGTGCCTCTGGGTCTCCAAATCTTGCATTATATTCTAATACTCTTGGTCCATTAGGAGTAAGCATTAGACCAAAAAAGATAATGCCTTTAAAAGCTCTATCTTCTTTTGCCATAGCATCTACCGTTGCTTGGTAAACATATTCCTTACAAAAAGCATCCACTTCTTCTGTATAGAATGGACTTGGCGAAAAGGTTCCCATACCGCCTGTATTAAGTCCGGTATCTCCATCGCCTGCTCGTTTATGATCCTGAGCACTTGTCATAGTTTTTATAGTCTTCCCATCTACAAAAGATAGTACTGAAACTTCTCTTCCTGTCATAAATTCTTCAATAACAATACGATTTCCAGCTGATCCAAACTGCTTATCAGTCATGATGCTAGCTACACCTTCCATGGCTTCTTCTAATGTTTCACAAATTAGAACACCCTTTCCTAGGGCTAGCCCATCTGCTTTAATTACAATCGGCATAGAAGCAGTTTTTAAATAAGCAATGGCGTCTTCTTGTGAATCAAAGTTAGCATAAGCCGCTGTTGGAATATTGTACTTTTGCATTAAATCTTTTGAAAAAGCTTTACTTCCTTCTAAAATAGCAGCTCTCTTATTTGGTCCAAAAGTAGGAATTCCTACTGCTTCCATTTCATCCACTAAACCGCCCACTAATGGGTCATCCATACCAACAATTACAAAGTCAACTTTATTTTCTTTGGCAAAGCCAACCAAGGCATCAAATTCCATTGCTCCTATTTCCACACACTCTGCAATATCTGCAATTCCTGCATTTCCTGGAGCACAATAAATTTTGCTTACACGACTACTTTTTGCCACTGATGTGGCAATGGCATGCTCTCTTCCACCACTTCCTACTATTAATACCTTCACAGTATATCCTCCATCTACTAAAATAATCTCTTAATTCTACTCGTAAATATCAATTATAGAAAATTAGCACCTCTAAACAGAGGTGCCAATTTTAAAGTTCTATTCTTCCATTTGCAATATCATCAATAGCTTTTGGGAGTAATTCCCATTCTGCTTCTTCCATGACTCTTTTTTGCAAATCAGCAGCAGTATCTCCTGGTAAAACAGGCACTGCTTTCTGTGAAATAATTGGCCCCGTGTCCATATCTGCATCTACAAAATGTACGGTTGCTCCACTTAACTTCACACCTCTCTCTAATGCCTTTTCATGTACCTTTAAACCATAATAGCCTACGCCACAAAAAGAAGGAATCAAAGATGGGTGAACATTTATGATGCGATTTTTAAATCTTTCTACCAAATCTAGAGGGATTTTAACCAAAAATCCTGCTAATACGATAAGATCTGCTTCTAGTTCTATCATTTTATCTAAGAGGGCTTTTTCAAAATCTATACGCTGCTCAAAATCCTTTGGCGAGATACATATTGCCTCAATTCCATGATTCTTTGCTCTCTCTAATGCCTTTGCTGATGCATTGTTACTAATGACAGCCACCAATTTTGCATTGCTTATCTTACCTGCCTCAACTTGATCTATAATAGCTTGTAAATTAGTGCCTCCACCAGATACACAAACCACTACTCTTAGCATAAGTCGACTCCCTTTTCACCTTCTACCACTTCACCTACAATATAAGCATTTTCTCCTGCATTCTTCAGTATTTCTACTGTTTTCTCTGCTTCTTCTTTCGAAACAGCTACAATCATTCCAAGACCCATATTATAAGTGTTATACATCATTTCTTCAGCTATATTGCCCTTTTCTTGCAAAAGCTTGAAAATTGGTAATACTGGATAGCTTTGTTTCTGAATCACTGCGCGCATAGATTCTGGCAGCATTCTAGGAATATTCTCATAGAATCCACCTCCTGTGATATGACTACAAGCTTTAATATCTACTCCTGCTTCTTTGATTGCTTTAAGAGATTTCACATAGATTTTAGTAGGTACGATTAAGGCTTCGCCCAATGTTGTTCCTAATTCGTCATAGTGAGTATTTAAACTCTCTTTTGACATTTCGAATACTTTTCTTACAAGTGAAAATCCATTGCTATGTACTCCTGAAGAAGCAATACCAACTAATACATCTCCAGCTTTTAGATTTGCTCCTGTAATAAAATCTTTTTGATCCACTACACCAACTGCAAATCCAGCTAAATCATATTCATCTTCTGGGTAGAAACCTGGCATTTCTGCTGTTTCTCCACCTATAAGAGAAGCACCTGCTTGTATACAACCTTCTGCCACACCTTTTACAATCATTGCTATCTTTTCTGGTACGTTTTTACCACAAGCAATATAATCTAAGAAAAACAATGGCTCTCCACCTGCACAAGCGATGTCATTTACACACATAGCCACACAGTCAATTCCAACGGTATCATGCTTATCTAAGATAAACGCTAATTTTAACTTCGTACCTACCCCATCTGTACCTGATACTAAAGTAGGGTTTTCCATATTTTTAAAACTTGCTGCTGAAAATGCTCCTGCAAATCCGCCTAAACCACCTAAAACTTCTGGTCGCATAGTCTTTTTCACATGTTCTTTCATTAATTCTACCGATTGGTAGCCAGCTTCTATATCTACACCTGCGTTTTTATAATCCATTGTTTCCTCCATGCTTTGATATATACTCTCGGAATCTGTTTCCGAGATTTCTTTTGTTAAATTTAGTATGCTTTATAACCAACTTCTTGTAATCTAGCATCTTTTGCTTGTACTGCTTCTTTTAGAGATAAAGAATACTCTTTTAATCTTGCTAAAATAGCTTCATCTGAAGTTGCTAAAATCTTAGCAGCTAAAATACCTGCATTTGCTCCACCGTTGATTGCTACTGTTGCTACTGGAATACCACTTGGCATTTGAACGATTGAATATAGAGAATCTTGTCCACCTAAAGAAGTTGTATGCATAGGAATACCAATAACTGGCATTGGGAAAATCGCTGCACACATCCCTGGTAAGTGAGCTGCCATTCCAGCACCTGCAATGATTACTTTAAATCCTTTTTCTTCTGCTGTTGTTGCATAATCCCAGAAAACATCAGGCATTCTATGAGCTGAAATTACTTTCATTTCAAATTCAATCCCCAATTGATCTAATACCTCTGCTGCTTTTGCCATTACTGGCATGTCTGAATCACTACCCATTACAATTCCTACTTTAGTCATAATTAACTCCTCCAACTATTATCTATTTTTCTTTAATGGTTCATTAAGCAATTCACATCCCTCTACTACAAACACTCCATCTCTGATGATATCATGCTCCTTTTGGTCTGCGTCAATTGCGACAATGCTATCTAGCTCGTGATATGGTATGGTAATGTCTGTATGACAATTAAAATACGCCTTACTCATATCTGTTTTTCTAAGAACACTTACTTCATTGTCCTTGGCGATAATTTCTTTTCCATTAGGATTTCTAAGTGTACTATCTTCTGCATGAGAATAACAAGTATCCCCTATTGCAAAATGAGGTCCCATCTTCTCTGCAATCAAAATTGGCAGTTTGTGACCTATGTTATATTTATTCGCAACTTCATAAGCTACTGTATTGGTTCCAATTGCAAATTCCCCAATCGGTAGACTGTCATGTTTATTCAGTAAATTATCGAAAATAAACTTCTTATTTTCTTCATCCTTTTCGAAATTACTACAACTGTACTCTGTTATCATACCATCTTTAAAGGATATTTCCAAGTTCTGATATTCAAAATCTCGTAAATAAACTTTACTAACATGCAAAATACCATCTGTATTGGTTAATTTCGGCGAGGTAAACACCTCTCCTACTGGAATATTTACATCTGCAACACAGTTTTCGAAATTGGTTTGTTTGCTAGGATCTTCTAAGTGATGTAAGGCTACCCTTAAATCTGTTTTGTTATCCCCAGCTCCTTTAATCCTTACATACTCTGCTTTATCTAGCACATCGATAATATGTTGTTGCATGGTTTCATAGGACTTATAATCTAACGTATTAATGCGAATAATTTCATCAAAAATTTCCTCAAAAGGTTCTCCAATTTCAGGAAGAGGAAACGCAATAATAGTAAAACTTCTCTCTTCACCTGGAATAAATTTATTCACGATTTGTCCATACTGACTTTGGTATTCGATGTAAAGTTTTTGCTGCTCTGTATTTAGACTTACTGCATCTGCATTACTGACTGGAGAAAAAGGTTCCTCACCAAAAACCATCAAAACAGCAGGTCCAGCGTGCTTATTTGCAGCCTCTTTTTCATGTTCAAAAGCAGCTTTTATCACATCAATTTTGCGTCCAAGTAATCTCTTGTCCCAGAACAAGCCCAAATCGTCTTTATGGTCAAATTGATATTGCTTATTATAATTTCCAGCAGTCACAGAATCATAGGAAGCAGTTGCATTTAAAGGAATTTCACTGAGACGTTCTAAGGCTTTTCGAATCACTCGCTCAAATCCCAAATGATAACGAAGTCCTGCCGTATCCTTCTTTGTTAAGTCTTTATTTGCTACTTCAAATCCCTTACGATAGCCATCGATAAAGGTATATGCCATAGTATTGATGGTTTCTTCGGTTGCTTCTAACAAAAAGCTAGCTATTCTAAATTCATTGTTAGATACATATTTTCCATATCGATAAAGATATCTCAAATCCTTTAAATCCGATTCTTTCACTAAGTTAAGAGCCATACTGTTTCCAGCAAGCACTTGCTGTTCCACCTGTTTTGTTGCTAGAATATCAGAATAATCACTGACAAACCAATATACAATTTCCTTCAAACTTTCATAGCCAGGCATACTCTTTGACTCTTCCCATTCGAATTGAAAAGAAGCATAAATTTCTAGAAACAACTCCATTCTTGAAGTAAACATTTCTAAGTCTTTTTCATATACATACTGAATAGCACCACGCAAATAACTAGCAACAAAGCTAAATAATTTTCCATAGTCCTCTCCTAGCATTTTTACTGCATAGCTAGGATTTGTGAAGCTATTCTCATAATTTGCGACCAGAACATCTTCATATAATTTATAATTTTCTTGCTTACATTGCTCTAAATCTTGATGATACCAAGTCCCATCTTCTAACATGTTATAGTGTCTTGCAAGTAATAATAGGAAATCTGCTTGCTTTTTAAACCAAAGATCAAAAGATCCATATTCCATTGCCTCTTCTACAAGACTCTCAATACGCTCTAGCGCTAAACCATATCTTTCTTCCATTTCTAGCCTTCCTTATATTCCTAGGTATACGATACTCCCCACACCTAACATAGTCAAAACATTAAGTAGCAATCCTAGCCAACCATAGAAATGAAATACCTCTTCATTTCCAATGCACAGTAGACTGTTCACAACCCCGACAATAGATACAATACTTGTTAGTAAGGCAGCAAACGCCCATGATAACAAGGCGGATCCCTCATTATAGTAACTTAATAGTACAATACAAACTAAGGTAACCATACCTATTAGTCCACATACCGATGCAAATACCCCCTGCATGCTATGTGTTTTATCAGAAAACATATAGTTTTTTCGTATCTTTTTATACATAGTATCCTCTACTGTTAAAATAAAATATTCTTTCTTGAAGCTAACAAACGACTTCCTGCAACAATCAATAATACCCCACATACAATACCAGATATTATGGTCACCACACCAACCGAAATATTAAGTGCTCCCATTCTTCCTAGGGTTCCATACATTTTTTCATCCATAATACTTATACCCCGTATTGTGTGTAGTACTCGTCAATGGCTGCTTTCATTTTGTCATCAATTAAGATTTGTCCCATGTACTCTTTGTTGTAAAGATGTTCTGTCACTTCTGCCATATTTACAATTGCTCTTGCGTCAATGTCATATTTTTCTTTAATTTCATCTAAAGCACTTACTTTTCCATCTAAGCCTTTTTCCATTCTATTTAACGAAACAATCAGACCTTTAATTTCTACTTTCGCTTGCTTCATTAAAATTGGATAAGTTTCTTCAATTGATTTTCCAGATGTGGTAACATCTTCAATCATAATCACTCTATCTCCATCTTGTAAATTGCTTCCTAGTAGAATTCCAACATCTCCATGGTCTTTTTCTTCTTTACGATTTGCACAGTATCTGATGTCTTTTCCATATAAATTTGCATATGCTATGGTGGTGGCAACACTTAGTGGAATTCCTTTGTATGCTGGTCCAAACAATACATCAAAATCATCTCCAAAATTATCATGTATTGCTTTTGCATAATATTCACCTAGTTTTCTTAATTGTGAACCGGTAACATAAGCACCTGCATTCATAAAAAATGGACTTTTTCTACCACTCTTTAATGTAAAATCTCCAAATTTTAATACTTTTGAATCCACCATGAATTCAATAAATTCTTTTTTATATTGTTCCATCATTGCCCTCTTTCTATACTCTACCCTATTTATTATGATCTATTTTCAATTGCACTAGCGATATCTTTTTGCATATCAATGACAGCTTGTCTTGATGCTTCTGCAAAGTTTAATTCACCAAAATGCTTATATGTCTCTTGCTTATATGCTGCTATAATTCCTCTAGAAGAATTGATAATTGCACCTAGTCCATCTTCATTGAAAAAATGTACCAAATCAACACCTTTTCCACCTTGTGCTCCATATCCTGGAACCAAAATGTAGTTTTTCGGCATTACCTTACGAAGTGCTTTTCCCATCTCAGGGTAAGTGGCACCTACCACTGCCCCTACATAACTATAGCCGCAAGTGCCTACATGATCCAATCCCCATTCAGCAATTTTCTCACTTACGATTTCATACAGTGGCTTTCCATCCACTAATTTATCTTGAAACTCTCCACTACTTGGGTTAGAAGTTTTTGCAAGAATAAAGATTCCTTTGTCTTCTGCCTTACAAACATCGATAAACGGCTTGATACCATCTGAACCTAAGTAAGGGTTTACGGTAGCAAAATCTTCATTAAATCCATAATAACTATTACTTCCAACTTGTACTTTACCTAAATGACCAATAGCATAAGCTTCTGATGTGGATCCGATATCTCCTCTTTTGATATCACCTATAATAACTAAATCCTTTTCCTTACAGTAATCCACTGTCTTCTTGTAAGCAATCATCCCCTCAATACCAAATTGCTCATACATAGCAATTTGTGGCTTCACTGCTGGAATCAAATCATAGCATGCATCTACAATTTGCTTATTATATTGCCAGATTGCCTCTCCAGCTCCTGCAAGTGTCTCTCCATATTCCTTAAAAGCTGCTGCTTTAATATGCTCTGGAATATAATTCATCATAGGATCTAATCCTACCACGATTGGGGCATTTGTCTGTTGAATTTTACTTACTAATTTATTTATCATATTATCCTCCACCTATTCTTCTAAATAGTCTCTGTAAATTTTAGCAAATCCTAGTCTAAAAGTCAATTTTCTACTTGGAAAACTTCAAAAGAATCCGATTTACCTTTTAATTTAATGCTATTACCTAAGGAACGAAATTGTATCCGCCCTTCTAACGCGTTTGCTACTACCTTACTTACATAGATACAGCCCTTTGGTGCATTGCTTTCTAGTCTTGCTGCTGTATTTACCGTATCACCAATGACCGTATAGTCCATTCTCTCCTTCGATCCTATATTTCCTACTACTGCAGGTCCATAGTGAACACCAACCCCAAAATGCACTGCGTATCCATATTCTTGTTCTAATTCTTTGCTTAAAACATCTCCCTTTTCTACCATATCCATAGCAGCCTTTACCGCCTTATAGATACCATCTTCTTGTGCTATTGGGGCTCCCCAAAATGCCATGGCACAATCTCCTATAAATTTATCTAGAGTACCTCCATTATTAAAGATACACTCACTAGTCAGACTTAAGCATCGATTAATAATCTCTACTACCTGGACTGGATCTAGAGCCTCAGACATACTAGTAAAACCTCTAACATCCACAAATAATACCGCAACATTCACTGTTTTCCCGCCTAACTCTAAGGCTTGTGGATCATTCAATAACTCGCTAACAATCTCGGGAGCTACATATCTACGAAAGGTATTGGTAACTTTTCTTTTATCCATTGCTTCTTTGGTATAGTTTACTCCTACGCTAAGAATATAGCTCATGGTGGTTGCTATGGGAATATAAATCACCTGCCATACATACCCTAACTCCCAAGCTATGAGACAAAACAAAATCCAAGCTATGGTAATACCAAACCATACAAGACTAGCAAGCCAAAATCTTCTATTATAAAACCACAACAATAATAAGAAAGAAACAAGAAATACTAAAATCGCCTGTGGAAAGGATAAAATCTCTACCTTAACCTCTTCATCTAGCAATGCCGCAATTGCATTGGCTTGATATTCCACCCCAAACATTTTCGTGGCATGGTCAATGGCTGTAATATACTCATCTGTCATCCCCTGTGTATAAGGTCCTATCAAAACTATCTTATCTTTAAATACATCTAAATCTGCTGTACCATTTACCAAATCTAATACCGAATATCCTGAATCATATCCTGTAGGTTCTGAACTAAAAGGTACATACCAACGATATCGAACATCCATAGCTGGCACATAATCTGCCTCTAAGCCCATAAACTCCATATACTTTTGGTAGATACTTTGATGAAAGGAGGGTACCATAGTTCCATCAGCTAACTCAATTTGCCAAATGGCATGACGCAAAATCCCATCTTCATCAATCATCGCATTGATATGCCCCTGTGTTGTCACTTCCCGTAACTCCTCAAAAGGTTCTTCGTAAAATAACACAGAATAATCATCCATATAAAAGGATCCATCTTCTGAAATCACAAGTTCATTTCCAAAGGTAGCTGTGGTAGCTGTTACTACATTCCCATATGCTCCGCAAGCTTTTGCTAACATTTCATCATATTCTGGTATATCACTCTCCCCCACAAAGAGAGTATCAAGGCCGATTACTGCTGGTCTTTTCTCGGGATCTGAATTAAGATACGCTACGGCTTGTGCCATCACATCCCTTGTCCAAGGCATAGGACCAAATGCATCATCCGCAGTTGCCCTTTCATCCATTCCCACCAAAATAATATTCTCATTGGGAACTTGCGGCCTTTGATAAAAAGCATCTGAAATATTGTTAGCAACTCGTAAGAACAGATTCGAATAACACAAAAGACCAAGAAAAATAGCCCCCATGAAAGATAGGATGATCCGAATCACCATTCTCTTTTGTTTACTCATAATCTCCAAGCTCTACTTTCTCGAAACAATCCAAGCACTTCTTGATCTAACTGTCCTTGCTCTGCCATTTCTTCTAAAATACGAAAGGTTTCTTCCATAGTAAATGCCTTCTTATAAGGTCTGTCATTGGCTGTTAATCCATCAAAAATATCCAAAATAGTTAATAACCTTGATTCCCTATCTAAGTCTGCAGCAGTTAAACCTCTTGGATACCCTTTTCCATTCAAAAACTCATGATGGTTCGATGCCCAAGTCGGAACCATTGCATAAGAACCTTTAAAATCCATCTTACTCAAGATATGAGTGGTCATGACTACATGCTCTTGCATCTTTCTTCGCTCTG
The DNA here is from genome assembly GCA_964369945.1 of uncultured Lachnospiraceae bacterium. Classification (GTDB taxonomy): domain Bacteria; phylum Bacillota; class Clostridia; order Lachnospirales; family Lachnospiraceae; genus RGIG6307. The sequence continues at coordinate 5,137 of CAYJHO010000038.1, read as the reverse complement.
CTTCGGTTAAGGTTCCCTTCCTTATGCTTAGGTCAGTTACTTCTTCTTTTGTTAACCATGGCTGTATCTTTCCTGTTCTATCAACATAGCTTCTACTTGCAATCGCTAGAATCTTCTCTATTCGCTTTTCATCTACAAAAGGACAATAATTTGTTTCAAGCACATAAGACTTCGCCTCTTCTACTTCCTTCACCACAGCCTTACCATCTTCGCCTCTCTTTAGTGCTGCATTTTCTTCTAGTAATGCAATGGTATCAAACCTAGTTTCGACGCGCTCTAACTTATCCCCTAAGCGAACTGCCTTATCCATAATGTGCAAAGGAGTTCCTAGCTTGCCAATATCATGAAGCCAAATGCTCATTAGAAATAACTTCTTCTTCTCTTCTGAAAATTTCCAATCCAAATCTTCCCTTTGATTTAGGAAGTTGATAAAATGTTCTGCATAATGTACCATACTGGTGGTATGGGTTACATTGTATGGTGTTTTATAATGAATAGCAGTAGAAATTGTTTCTACCATAGATTCCATTAAGGATTTAATTTCCTCTATATAGTTCATATTTGTGAGGGCTACTGCTACCTGAGAAGCCAATGCATGGAGAATCTTTTCCGCTTGTTTATCAAAAGCCACAAAAGCTCCATCCCCATCCCTTGCATTTAAAAGTTGCATTACTCCAATAATTTCACCTTTGTCATTTTCCATAGGAACTACCAACATGGACTTAGTTCTATAACCTGTAATTGCATCATACTTTAATGGTCCAGAGAAATCGAACAATTCACTTTGATAAACATCTTCAATATTAATCAGCTTATTCTCAATCACAGAGTAGGCACATACATTGTAACGATCCAACTTCACTGGTGGAAGCTTGATTTCGTCTCGACTAGCACTTTTCTTAATATGCAAGGATTTTGTAATCATCACTTTAAATTCTAGGGCATCTTTATGCAAGATATACAAGGTACCACCATCGCAGTTCGTAATATCCATAGCCTCTTCTAAAATATGCTCTAGTAACTTTTCTCCATCCTTCTCCACACCTAATGAGATACTGATTTCTAATAATCTTTCTACATCAACTTGTCTCATAACAGCACACTTTGTCCTTTCTTTGCCAAAAAGCAATGCGAACATCTACGTTGTAACATTTCTTCTATTTCCATTAATTGAGCATCGGTTCGATATGGGTCATGATGAAAAATACAAATTTGCTCGCATTGGCTTTCTACCCCTAGTTCACATGCCTTTTCCCAGCTAGAATGCCCAAATCCAATTTTTGCTTCCTCTTCCTCTTCTGAATATTGACCGTCGCAAATCAATAAATTTGCCCCTTTTGAAAAATCCACAAGCCTTTGTCTTGATATTTCTGTAATTTCATAATCGGTAGCATAGACAATACTCTTTCCCTTGTACTCAAGTCTATACACAGTACTTCCCCCTGGATGATTTCCTTCCATGATTCTCACTCTAACTTTATCGCCCAACAGAAACTCCTCTTGAACCTCATGGTAATGAATCTTGGCTGAAAAACTTTCTGTTCCAACCGGCCATAGTGGAGGTGCCATGCAACGATCTAACTGTTGCTTTATCGTAAGTCCCTCTCTACTGGCACCATAAACAGCTACTTTTGCCTCTTCTAAATAAAGCAAACGGCTACTTGGTATTCCCAATATATGATCTAAATGTGTGTGTGACAATAAAATAGCAACTTCTTTTTCTAAGGTAGTTTTACTCCATTCTGCATGAAAAAAACCACTCCCTGCATCTAAAAAGTTAAGTTGATTCTCTATTTCTATCTGTATACAAGAAGTGGGACCCCCATATGTAACATATGTAGGTCCCTCCACTGGTATACTTCCTCTTGTTCCTAAAAATTTGACCTTAATCATATTCTGTATTTTCCTATGTCTTTCATAAGCTTTTGCTAATACATATTATATCTTAAGGTTTTAAGCTATGTCAAGTTACACCGCACTATGTATCACTTTACTTAGCCTTTTATAAATCAATGCCGTAACCAAAGAAACTAATATTCCTTTTATGGCATTAAATGGTGCTACACAAATCAGTGCAAAACTCCAAATATCTGTAATAATTGGATTAATCGCTGCTCCGGCTTGTATAATTGCCTCGATCGGCATAAAATTCGAATAAAACGGAATCATAATAAAAACATTTAACAACATCCCTATGATTGACATACAAAGAGTTCCTGTTATCATCCCTATGATTGCCCCTTTTTTCGATTTGATTTTCTTGTAAATCATTCCTGCTGGCAATACTAATGCAAGCCCGATCGCCAAATTGGCAAATTCTCCAACAAATCCTGTAGAAGTTGGCTTAATCACAAGCTTAATCAAAATCTTCACCACTTCCATAATAAACCCTGCTAAAGGTCCCATGGCAAAGGTTCCTACCAAAATTGGTATTTCACTGAAATCCAATCCGTAAAAACTTGGTGCTATAAATAACAGTGGCACCTCCCATAGCATTAAGACGGCAGCGAGTGCACCTAACATCCCCATCAATACTATTTTTTTTGTTGTAAAAACTTTTTCTTTCATCTTTTCCTCCCAATCTTTCAATCGGTGCAGCGATCCATAACAAATAAAAAAGCCCCAAACCTATTCGTTTGGGGCATACACATCAATGACAAAGAAATAAAATATCTTTGTTTATTTGTTCTCTCTCTTCTCTCATCCAGACTATACTGTCGGTTTTGGAATTTCACCAAATCAGCCAAACTGGCTCACGGACTATTACCGCCGGTAGGGAATCACACCCTGCCCCGAAGAATCATTATTTTATTTTTACTAATGGAGTATATCACAGTTTTTCCACCCTTGCAAGAGTTAATTTTCTTTCGAATGGGTAAAGCTATCTACTACTTCTTGCAAAGAAATCCCTTCTTCTCTTGCAATTTTTGCAAGGTCCTCAAACTCTACCTTTCTCTTTTTCACGCCAAAACCTGTGGATTCTTTTACTTTCAGTGTACCATATTCTGATTCTTGTATTGCTTCTCTTCTTGTTAATACCGCACGCTCGCATGGATACGAACGAATCCCAATAGTAGTAGTATGCTTAAATATGAGTTCCTGCATTCTTTCTTGCTCTTCTACCTTACAAAGACAATGTAACACCACGCCACTTCGACCTTTTTTCATGGTAGCCGCCACTGTCCACACATCCAAGGCACCTTCTTCTAATAATATCTGAGTAGCAAAGGCAATATGCTCTGCTGTCATATCATCTAAATTACAAGCTAAGTCTATGGCCATCTCCTGTTTTTCTTTTGACTGTAAGGTTTGATGTTCCATACTTCCTATCATTGCTCTAACCGCATTCAACTCTCCAAAGTCCTTAGTTCCTATTCCATAACCTACTTTTTCTACCTTCATGGATGGCATAGCCCCAAAATGTTGTACATAATGTTTCAAAATAGCCGCCCCTGTTGGGGTACAAAGTTCGCCCTTGATATGTCCTCCATATATAGGGACACCTCTTAATATATGGGACGTAGCAGGAGCCGGTACCGGCAATACTCCATGTGCACATCGAATACGACCACTTCCCACATGAACCTCTGATGCTATGACACGATCTATATTCAGCTCTTCAATCAACATACAAACAGCAGTTATATCTGCAATAGCATCTACATCTCCTACTTCATGGAAATGAATTTCATGGACTGGTTTTCCATGAGCCTCACTTTCTGCTTCTGCAATTAATTTGTAGATTGCCACTACATCTCTCTTCACCCTATCTGATATCTTTAGCGCCTCCACTTTTTTGTGAATATCCCCCAACGTAACGTGATGATGGTCATGATCGTGATGATGTTCGTGGTCGTGATGGTGCTCGTGGTCATGATGATGCTCATGGTCATGATGGTGATCATGGTCGTGATGATGCTCATGGTCATGATCGTGATGATGTTCGTGGTCATGATGGTTCTCGTGGTCATGATGGTGATCGTGCCCATGAACTTGCGCAGCCTCTTCTTCCACTCCATGAATCAACATACTTACGTGAGTACCATAAATCCCATACTGTTGGATTCGTGTTGTTTGCATGTTTACTGCTTCCAATCCTATACGATTAAACTGCTCTATAAATGCTTCTTTCCTTGGATGTAATTCCAATAATGCAGCTGTCAACATATCCCCAGCCGCTCCCATATTACACTCTAAATACAATGAACGCATACTATTCTCCTATCTTATTAATCATACTAGCAAGATACCCTGCACCAAATCCGTTATCTATATTAACGACGCTTATTCCACTCGCACAAGAATTTAGCATCGCTAATAAGGCGGCTACTCCTCCAAACGAGGCACCATAACCAACGCTCGTAGGCACTGCAATCACAGGGCAATCTGCTAAACCGCCTACCACACTTGCCAAAGCTCCTTCCATTCCGGCAACAGCTATCACGACTTTAGCTTCCATAATCTCTTTTCGCTGTGCTAACAATCTATGAATTCCTGCTACTCCCACATCGTAAAGACGTACAACATGATTTCCTAAGGCTTCTGCTGTTAACGCTGCCTCTTCGGCAACTGCCATATCACTGGTTCCCCCTGTAGCAATTACGATTTTACTACTTCCCTTTTTCTCAGGATAGGCACCTACAACTCCAACCTTGCTTAAAGGATCGTATTGCAAAGGGAGTGAGGTTTTTAGTAAATCTGCTGCTTCCTTTGACATTCTAGTAATCAAAGTGGTTTCTTGTCCTTTTTCATAAAAAGCTCTTGCAATCTTCTCGATTTGTTCTGGAGTTTTTGAAGCACCATAAATAACTTCTGCAACCCCTTGCCTCAACTCTCTGTGATAATCCAACTTTGCAAAACCCATGTCTTCAAAAGGAGCATCTTTGAATGCTAGCATAGCATTCTCTATACTAAGTTCACCCTTTGCTACCTCTTCTAATAATTCTTTTAACTTCTTTTGTTCCATCTGCTCTCACGCCTGCTCTTTCTTATAAAACTAAGAGAATTTTTCAAAATACTCTTCCTATATCTAGTTGATTTTAATTCTATTCTCCATTATACATGAAAATTAATTGATTTTCACTCATATTATCTCATTTAACAAATACTTTCAGCCAAAAGTCAAAAAAAACCTAGT
>CAYJHO010000037.1:14541-18680 GCA_964369945.1 uncultured Lachnospiraceae bacterium | reverse complement strand
TATCCCATTGTTGCGACACCATCCTTTCTACATCATAAATTGGCCCATCTGCATAAATAGCTTTCCCATCTACATCTGTAGGATAAAGCTCTACACGAATCTGATAGAGACAAAAAGTATCCGTTTCTCTTGGAAGTTCTGTATATACCTCTCCTTTGCCTACTACTGTAAAGTTATCATTTCCTATGTTCAGTACATAAACCCTATGGTCTCCCAAATCGCTATATTTAGCTATTGTTAAAGTATCACCAAATTCAGCTTCATGAATTAGAAAAATTTCCTTTTTCCTATCTAACTCTACGACATCCACAGATTCATCTGGTATCAATACACTCGGTGTATTCCCAAAAAATTCCAATGAATAATCAGCTCTTATTTCTTTCTTACGAATTTTGTGAAAAACATAATCCGTAAAATTAAGTGGTGCTACTAAGTCTAAGTCCTCTCTATGATTTTCTTCAATTGTAACCACTGCTGAATACGTCACATATCCTAAATCTACCTTATATCCCATTACATTGGTTCTTACATTACTTGCTGCACTTATATATCCATCGTTTTCATTCCCTGTCAAATATAAACCTGTAAGCATAGTTCCATCAATCCCACTAATCTCTACAGGACTTACTGCTGTTTCTTCTGTTTCTTCTGGATTAGTAATAAGACTATGTAAATCACTTTGTACCACATACTGCTCCAAGATATTATTCGCTACAGAACTAGCCTCTCCAGTATCATGACTTTGTTCTGTATATTTAATGGATGAATTAATCAAGGTATAGAGAGGTAAAATCAGCAAACCTAATACAGCAATTCCAACCAATAATTCTACTAAACTAAAACCTTTATTGTTCTTTTGCATCATTTGCTCCTTTCCCTTGCGTAAATTTTATTTTCCTTGATACTCTCCATCTCCTTCTACGTTTGGAGATGTAGTTGTAGCACCACCTGTAATACTATCGTTAATTCCACCTGTGGCAGTTTGACCTGAATCACTTGGTGTTACGGTATAGCTTCCAAACGGATTTGGAACACCTAAATCAAATTCTGGTAATTCTACTGGCTCATACTCTGTATATTCATGTTCTGCAAATACTCTGGTAATCGTAAATGTAGTATCTAAATCCTTTTGTGGATTTTCCCCTGAATATACAATATCTACTGAATCTACCAAAGCAACTGTTGGATAATCGTAAATATAATCCAATACATCTTTTACCATACCATAACTTAGTTGGCTGTTTGTTGTTGTTGTGTAAGCATAGGTATTCATTAATACCTCATAATACTCACCCTCTCTATCTATGGCTGTTACTACTTCTTGAAATGCTGCTGGTTCTGAAATTGAAATAGTGTCAAAATCATAACCCGTTTCTCGCTCAAATTCTAACATCCACATCAAGTAATCTTCTTCCTTCATTCCAGAAGGTAATCTTCTCATTTGTTGATTAATATATTTTGTTGCTTCTTCTATTTCTTTTTCGTAAACATCTATTTCTGATTCAAGATATTGAAGTTGTGTAACCTCTTGCTGTAATGTGTCTGCATAAGCACTCACTTTAACTGTTTCATCTTGTATTCTAACGTAAATAAGAAAATAAAACAAAACAAAAGCTACTACGGCTAGCAATAACGCTATTACTTTTGGATTAGTTGTACTAGTTCCCATATCTCCTCCTTCTTATCCTTTTCTCGTAAGTACCTATTTAGAATACTTCACCCTCTGCTCCCACTTCAGTTGTAGTTTCTGGTTCTAAAGTACTTGAAAACTCTTCTTCTGTTGCACCAACATAATTAGCTGTGATGGAAAAGGACACTACATCATGCTCCTCACCTTCCACTTCACTAATAGCTCCTATCACTAAGGATTCTATTGATTCAAAAGTTCTAAATTGTGATATTACGACTGCTGATTCATACATAGAAGTAACCTCTATATCCATGGCAACACTTGTTTCTGAACAATTAGCACTAAGTAATAATAAATTCTCTGGCATTTTTATTTCTAGTTCTGTTAAGAAATCAATCAATCTTGAGTTACTATTTAGGGTGGCATTTTCTAGGTTAGTCATGGACACTTCATAACCTTCAAATTGTATATATGCATCATAGATTTCTTGTACATATAGCAAATCTTCCTTTTGTCTCTCAAGCATCTGCATTCTCATATTTTCTTGAACATTCTGATAGACACCGTAGATAAACATAATCAAAATAGGCAAAATACATAGAACAATGGTTCCTACCCATGATAATACTTTTTTGGTTGCTAAATCTTTTTGTTCTCTAGCTGCTTTCTTTCCACTTGATGGTAACATATCTAGAGAATCATATAATGCTCCAAGACAAGATGCATATCCAGTTACGTCTTCACACTTTGTGATAGACTCTATCCCTGTAACCTCGTGCAATAACAAAACTTTTGTATTAATAGACACTGCTTCTTGTATCAAATCCTTAAGCCCTGCAATGGCAGCACAAGAATCCAACAATACAATAGTTTCGATTACAGCTACCTTTTGGGTATTCTTAAAGAATTCTACACTTCTAGTAACACCGTTAACCAAACGAAAACTAGCATCAGCCATCTCTTCTTTTGATAACTTTGAATCCATCCACTCTTGTTGATAACTTAAATCAATACTTTCAGCAAAAGAATCTCTCTCCTCCATCGTCCCCATCGCTAAAGCAGATTCTAATATTTCCTCCCCTCCAACCGGGAAAGTTCTTTGTGCTCCGAAATTTCCACCAGTCACAAATGTTGCTAACATCTGTTGTGGCGAAATTGCCACATACATTACATTCCCTGGTAAAGGTAATTGCTTTACTAATTGGAATTGACTGTTAGCAGAGTGATCGATACTATCTAGTTCTAAATTTGTAGCTTCTGCAAGTTCCACATAACTCTTTAATATGTCTCCAGGTGCTACAGTAATTAGAACATGTATGGTAGGGGTTTTCCCCTTTTCTTTCTCGTTTCCTATCACAGAATAAGACACTTCATACGTTGATAAATCTAATGGGAAATAATCATCCACATTAGCCATAATCAAGCTCCTTAATCGATTCTTTGGCACATAAGGAACTTCAACATCTCTGCTGATGATTCGACTAGAACGCACGGTAAAGATAACGTCTTTTATCTGTTGTAATTTATACTGTTCTATATATTGCTTCAGTGTTTCAGCAAACAAATCTGGTTGCATAATAAATCCATCCAATACACAACCACTTGGAGTCGTAAAATGAAAAACCAAATGAGTCTGCACTACATTTTTCTTTCTGCTAATCACACCAACTTTAGTCAGCCTATCTCCAATTTCTATTACTAAAATCTTCTTGTTCATAAGACTTTACCCTCTCTTAGATTCCTAATAAGTTCATATAACTGTCTATCATTTGTTGCCCATATAAATAGGATATACATACACCCACAGCTAAGTATGGCCCCATAGCAAGTTCTCTACCTGCCTTAAAAAAGAACATTCTTATAAGATGAATCGTAGAACCAATCACACAGGCTAGTAAAAAGGATAACACAACAGGGCCTAAACCTAGAAACAGACCACAACCTGCCATTAACTTTACATCGCCGCCACCTATTGCTGCTCCTTTTGATAGGAAAAACAACAAAAACAGTACTCCGGCTACTGATACAAGGCCAAGTAAATGTCCTTGTATTTGATTAAAATATAATAAAGCTCTCGCTAATCCTAAACCAAAGATAAAGATAGAAAGTACAGGAGGTATCTCCTTTGTCCTTCCATCTATAACTGACATCACTAACAATGCTGAAAATAACATACAGCCTAACAACATATCTATCGTTAACCCCTTACATGCAAAAATAACCACCCACAATATCCCATTCACTAATTCGATCAAAGGATATTGAGCTGAAATCTTAGCCTTGCAAGAAGAACATTTTCCTCTTAATAAAATCCAACTAAATAGCGGCACTAATTCCCACCACTTCAACTGCTTATTACACGATGTACAGTGAGATCTCCCACTGATAATACTTTCCCCTTTTGGTATTCTAAGAATACACACATTACAAAAACTTCCTACTACGATGCCAAATAAAAAGATATAGGCATACATTAAAATTTGTATTAGTTCCAAGTTAAACCCCGCTC
>CAYJHO010000037.1:0-14441 GCA_964369945.1 uncultured Lachnospiraceae bacterium | reverse complement strand
GCAACTGTTGCTGCTCTCATAATACTTGTTGCTACTTGTAAGTCGTTAGACTCTCTTGATCTTTCTACATATTGTAGATATTGAGGTGCTAATACACCTGCTAGAATTGCGATTACTGCTACAACAATAATCAATTCCACTAAGGTAAAACCTTTGTTTTTTGCTTGACGTAATTTCTTCTTCATTTCCGTCTCCTTCTTATTTTTGTTTTTTATTAAAAATTGCTAGCGCAATTTATAAACTAGTTACTTTTATTCCTATAAATTCTCCAAGGACGCATAAATGCTTCCTAGTGGCATAATAACCGCAAACACGATTCCACCAACGATCAAAGCTAGTACTACTATTAAGAGTGGCTCGATTGCAGCCATTACGGTTGCTGTAGTTGTTTCTACTTCTTCATCATAATAATTAGCCAAGGTGGTAAGCATCGATTCCATATCCCCCGACTCTTCTCCTACACGAATCATCTGATACACAAGTGCTGGAAACTTCCCGGTACGCATCATTGCCTCAGATAAAGGTGTTCCCATAGAAACATCTTCCTTGACTTGTGCCATTGCCTTTTTAAAGACTTCATTCGTCATGGTACCTGCTGAAATCTCGATTGCTTCAATCAAAGGAATTCCGGCTGCTACTAAGGTAGACAAGGTACGCGAAATACGCGCTGCTGCCGTCTTAATCACCAATTTATTATAGAGTGGAATCTTCAACACCAAATTACTAAAGATTTCTCTGCCACTTGCAGTTCGCGAAAACCTCTTTAAAACAAACACCAATCCTACTACACCAAGTATAATGAAAATCCAATAGTTTGCTACAAAATCTCCTCCTGCAATTACAATCTTAGTGATAAGTGGAAGTTCTTCTCCTAAATCGGATAACATTTCTTCGAAGCTAGGTACAACAAAGCCTAACATTAATAATACTACAATAAAGGCAATAATTGCAACAGTAATCGGGTAAATTGATGCTTTTTTTACAGTAGACAACAATTTTTGTTCTTTTTCGAACTGTTCTCCCATACGACCAAATGCGATATCTAAGCTCCCCGATGATTCCCCTGCTGCTACCATGGTAATTAACAAACTCGGAAACATCTTAGGATGTTGCCCCATAGCCTCAGTTAAGCTAGATCCACTTCGAATTGTTGTACAACATTCTCCCAAACTATGAGCTAACATCTTATTCTCGGTTTGTCCTGCCAACATTTCAAGTGCTGTAATGATAGGAACCCCTGCACTTGAAATACTTACAAACTGTCTACATAACACTGACAAGTCTCTAAGTTTTGGTTTCTTAGGCATAATTTCAACTTGTGCGATATTTTTAGTAGCCCCTTCTTTTATAGAGACTATAACCTTCCCTTCACTCTTAAGCATTGCTTTTGCTTGAGGGATATTATCTGCCTTTACATTTCCTCGGATTTCTTTTCCTTGGTTATTTATGGCAATATATGAATAATCCACGAACTTTATTCCTCCTACTGTTTACTAAAACACTCTCTTAGATAATGCAGCTCTATCTTGTGAAAAAGATAAGGCTGTTTCAGATGTAATATAGCCCATGTCATATAAGTCATATAAATAATCATCCATTGTCTTCATTCCCATCTTAGAATTGGTTAAAATCATCGATGGAATCTGGAAGGTTTTTCCTTCTCTTATTAAATTCTTAATGGCAGGAGTCGCTAACATAACTTCAAAAGCTGCCACCCTACCTTTGCCATCAGCTGTTGGTAAGAGTTGTTGGGAAACTACACACTCCAACACATCTGCTAATTGGGCTCTAATTTGTTGCTGCTGATGTGGTGGAAATACATCAATCACACGATCAATTGTATTAGCCGCTCCTACGGTATGTAAGGTAGAGAACACCAAATGACCCGTCTCTGCTGCAGTTACAGCAATAGAAATGGTATCTAAATCTCTCATCTCTCCTACTAGGATTACATCTGGGTCTTGTCGTAAGGCAGCCCTTAATGCATTAGGAAAGCTAAGGGTATCAATCCCTAATTCTCTCTGATTGACAATGGATTTCTTGTGCTCATGAACATACTCGATTGGATCTTCTAAGGTAATAATGTGACGACTTTCGGATACATTAATTTGATTAATCAAACTAGCTAAGGTCGTAGATTTACCACTTCCTGTAGGCCCTGTTACTAAAACCAAACCTCTGCGCTTTTCTATTAACTTCACCACAGGTTCTGGAATTCCCAGGGTGGCTGGTGCTGGAATCGTAGAGTTTAATAAACGAGCGGTCATAGCATAGGTACCTTTTTGTGTAAATACATTCAAACGAAAACGCCCTACACCTGGCTCAGTATGCGCGAAATCCACTTCTCCTTTTTCTTCAAACTCAACTACATGAGAATGATGCATAATGCTTTTTGCTAATCGTTCGGTATCTGCCTTGTTTAATATCCAACCATCCACTAAAGGCTTTAGTTCTCCATGAACACGTCCGCTAGGTGGTAAATTAATACTAATATGTATATCGGAAACTTTCTCTTGTGCAGCAAGTGCCATAATTTCACTCATTGTTAACATAGTTTTACTCCTTTAGCTTTCAAATGATACTTTTTTCATTTCTTCAATCGTTGTAATACCTTCTTTTACACAGTTACTTGCAGATACACGTAAGGTTCTCATTCCATCCTTGATCGCAACATTTTTAATTTGCTCTGTAGTTCCGCTTGAAGTGATTGCTCTCTTAATTTCTGGTGTAATTTCCATAATTTCATAAATACCAATTCGACCGAAATACCCCATATTGTTACAATGTGGACAACCAACTGGTTCGTAGATTGTCAAATCTTGGTCTAGTGGTGCTTGTAAAATTTCCTTTTCTATTTCTGTCGCAAGTCTAGACACTTTACATTCCTTGCAAAGTCTTCTTACCAGTCTCTGTGCCAAAATTCCCACTAGAGAATCTGCTAGTAGATAGGATTCCACTCCCATTTCTAAGAGTCTTGTTACCGTAGCGGCTGAACTGTTCGTATGTAAGGTACTTACTACCAAGTGACCTGTAATAGAAGCTTGTACTGCTATAGTAGCTGTTTCCTGGTCACGAATCTCTCCCACCATGATAATATCTGGATCTTGACGTAAGATGGAACGTAGTGCATTTGCAAAGGTCAAATCCACCTTAGGATTAACACTTACTTGGTTAATGCCTGTAATATTGGCCTCTACTGGATCTTCAATCGTAATAATGTTAACATGCTCTGTATTTAACTCTGATAAAGCAGTATAAAGAGTTGTTGTCTTACCACTTCCTGTCGGTCCTGTTACTAGGATAATCCCGTTAGGATTTTGTAATATATGATCAAAACGTTCTAACTCATGATCGTCCATTCCAAGTTCAGACTTTGGTTTTGAGAAGCCTGTATTAGACGCAAGACGAAGTACTATCTTCTCTCCAAAAGAAGAAGGAAGTACCGCCACACGAATATCATATTCCATTTTGTCAATGGTCATGGTAATTCTACCATCTTGTGGCTTCCGTTTCTCTGAAATATCTAATCCTGCAATAATCTTAACACGTGTTACAATGGCTGGTAAAATGGAAATCTCATAACTAAGTTTATCCCACAATACACCATCGATACGATAGCGAATACGAACACTTTTCTCCAAGGCATCGATATGAATATCACTGGCACGTTGACGCACAGCTTGTTCGATTACACTTCGTACAAGTTGAATGATCGGTGCACTCTCTTCCTCCCCTTCTGTTACGGTTTCTACTACTGCCATCTGTTGAAGTTGTTGCTCACGTACTTTAGAATATTGTTCTGCAATACTCATAACCTCATCGGTACCAAAGAATCTATCTAGTACCGCATTGATTTCACTAACTGTTGCAATCCTTACCTCTATCAAACGATTGGTAATAATAGCAATATCATCTTGTGCTACCATATCCATAGGGTTTGACATCGCTAGAATTAAGATATTAGGATCCATCTCACTAAAACCTAATGGTAATACACAATGCTTACGTAGTATCTCTGCTGGAATCAAAGACATAACATTTACAGGTACCTGTAGCCCTCTCAATTGCACTCTAGGTATATCCATTTGAACTTCTAACACATCTGCAATATCACTATCTGTTACAAAGCCTAAGGAAATAAGACAATCACCTAACCAGCGTTGTTGCTTTTGTTGCATCTTTAATGCTTCATCTAACTGCTTCTCTGTAATAACACCTCTTAGTACCAATAAATCCCCAAGACGGTATCGCTTCATAGAACTATCACTCATATTTTCTACCTCTCGCTAATTCTCTAGTTTAATTATATAGTTTTGCTCGATTTTTGTCAATTTCTAGACACAATTTCTTCTTATTATCACACAGTCATAGCTGCGTGAAATATGATATTGTATTCCTATCTCATGCTGGGTCTGTTCTCTTCTCCCTTTCATGCCAAATCGCCTCTCCAAAATATCCCGTTCTCTCTCATCTAACACTCTTTGCATGGCATCAAGCAAGAACAAAACAGCTTCTCTTTGTTCTAACTTAGATAGGGTATCCTCTTCTTTTGTTGAGATATTGTATAAATAAATTTCATTCCCATCTTTATCAGCTTTTACGGAATCAAACAAGGATACCTCTTTTGAAGTTTTTTTCTTAGCACGAAACATCATAAGCAACTCATTGTCAATACAGCGACATGCATAGGTAGCCAATCTACCTCTGCTTGCATCAAAAGTATCGACCGCTTTTACCAATCCAATAATACCTATTGAAATATAATCTTCCATTTCCTCTGCTGAAGCTTGATATTTTTTAGTGATATGTGCAACTAAACGGAGATTATGCATAATTAACTTTTCTTTTGCTTCCCTAGCTTCCTCTAAGTTATCACTATGTAACACTTGCAAATAATGGCTCTCATCTGTGGCTGAAAGTGGTTTTAAGAATGTTTGCATATCCCCCTCCGAGTCCCTTTAACTCTAGTATATGCTTAAATTTCTCTCTCGTGCTTTTCCACACTATTTTATATAAAACTTGTAAAAACGTAATTACTCACATCCATCCCTTTTTCTGTCAAATAAATGTAATCCTCGGTACAAGCTAGCAAAGTTTCTTCTCTATGTTTCTTGATTTCTTTCAAAAAGACTTCTTCTACCTCTTTATTGTACAAGTCAAAAAACTCTTTTCGACTAACTCCTTTTGTTTTTCTCAAACCCAAAATCATAAATTCAGCCATTTGTTCTTCTATACTTAGCTTTTCTTCTTCTACTAATTCAAACATTTTGGCTTCATACTCTAGGAAAGAATCCGCATTTTTGTATCGTAAATTTTCTATCATAGAGGATGCCCCTAAGCCTAAACCTAAGTAATTCCCTCTTTCCCAATAAACTAGATTGTGTTTACTTTCTTTCTCTAGCTTGGAATAATTTGAAATTTCATATCTATAATAACCATAGTTTTCTAATATTTCTTTTGTTTGAACAAACATTTCTCTCTCTATTTCCTCTGAAGGTAAATCCAAATCCCTATGATAAAAAGCTGTTCCCTCTTCCACAATTAAACTATAGGCAGAAATATGCTCTGGCTCTAAGGCTGCTACTTGGTGCAAACTTTGAATATAATCCTGCAAAGTTTGTCCAGGTAGTGCAAACATTAAATCTATGCTGATATTATCAAACCCGACTTCTCTAGTCAATTGATATGTACTTAGAAAATCTTGGTAACTATGAATTCTTCCCAATTCTTTTAATAGCTTGTCTTGGGTACTCTGTAAACCAATACTTAATCTATTGATGCCACAGTCTTTATATTCTAGTAACTTTTCTTTTGTTATGGTGCCTGGATTGCATTCTATTGTAACTTCACAGTGTTCTACTACTTCCATTTCTGACAAAATATACCGAATGATTTTTGATAACAACTTTTCTGAAACAATGCTTGGAGTACCACCCCCTATAAAAATAGAATAGAGTTGATAGGATGTTTTTATTTTACTTATCTTTTCAACAGTCTCTTGCATTAGTAAACGCAAATACTGCTCCTGTTCATATTCTGAACTTGGAGCAGACAAAAAATCACAATATGCGCACTTAGCTTGACAAAACGGAATATGTATATAAATACTTATTGTTTTATTCATCTAGTTTTAATACACTCATAAACGCCTTTTGAGGAATTTCTACATTTCCAACTTGGCGCATACGCTTTTTCCCTTCTTTTTGCTTTTCTAACAATTTCTTCTTACGGGTGATATCTCCTCCGTAACATTTAGCTAATACATCTTTTCTCATAGCTCTTACCGTTTCTCTCGCAATAACTTTTCCACCTACCGCTGCTTGAATTGGAATTTCAAAAAGATGTCTTGGTATCTCATCTTTTAACTTTTCACACATTTTCTTACCACGTTCGTAAGCACTATCAGCATGTACAATAAAGGAAAGAGCATCTACCTCATCTTTGTTGATTAACATATCTAGCTTCACTAACTTAGACTCTTCATAGCCTTTCATTTCATAATCAAAAGAAGCATATCCTTTCGAACGCGATTTTAAAGCATCAAAAAAGTCATATATAATTTCGTTTAAAGGAAGTTCATATCTTAATACAGCCCTTGTAGATTCCATATATTCTGTACTAACATATCTCCCTCTACGTTCTTGACATAATTGCATGATAGATCCAATAAATTCAGTCGTTACTATAATTTCTGCATTTACGATTGGTTCTTCCATATACGAAATCTCAGAAGGATCCGGTAGATTGGATGGATTTGTCAACTCAATCATATCCCCATTGGTTTTGTATACACGATAAATTACACCTGGAGCTGTTGTTACTAGATCTAGATTGTACTCTCTCTCTAATCTTTCTTGAATAATCTCTAAGTGCAATAAACCTAAGAACCCACAACGATAACCAAAGCCAAGAGCAATGGAAGTCTCAGGCTCATAATTTAGAGAAGCATCATTTAATTGCAACTTTTCTAAAGCATCTCTTAAATCTGGATATTTTGCACCATCAGCAGGATACAATCCACAATATACCATAGAGTTTACTTTCTTATACCCTGGCAGTGCTTCTTTGCAAGGATTGCTATTATCTGTAATCGTATCCCCTACAGCAGTATCTTTCACGTTTTTAATGGAAGCTGTAATATAACCTACCGTTCCTGCAGTTAATTCATCACATGGGAAAAATTGTCCTGCGCCAAAATAACCAACTTCAACTACATCTGCTTTAGCACCTGTAGCCATCATACGAATAGAACTGCCTTTTCTTACCGTTCCTTCCATGATACGCACAAAGACAATAACTCCTTTATATGAGTCATATAATGAGTCAAAGATAAGTGCTTGTAGGGGTTCATCCTTGCTTCCTTTTGGAGCAGGAATCTTTTGCACGATTTGCTCTAGCACTTCTTCAATTCCAATACCATTTTTCGCACTGATAAGAGGAGCATCATGTGCTTCAATTCCAATCACATCTTCAATTTCTTCTTTGACACGTTCTGGTTCTGCACTAGGCAAGTCTATTTTATTAATTACAGGAAACACATCAAGGTCATGGTCAAGTGCTAAGTATACATTGGCTAGTGTTTGTGCCTCAATTCCTTGAGCTGCATCCACGACTAAAATAGCCCCATCACAAGCAGCTAGAGATCTACTTACCTCGTAATTAAAGTCAACATGGCCAGGAGTATCGATAAGATTAAATACGTACTCTTCCCCATCCTTTGCCTTATATACAATCCTTACGGTCTGTGCTTTGATTGTAATCCCTCTTTCACGCTCAAGTTCCATGTTATCTAACACTTGGGATTGCATTTCACGACTTGTTAAAAGTCCTGTTTTTTCAATAATTCTATCTGCTAAGGTAGACTTACCATGATCGATATGTGCTACGATACAAAAATTTCTTATTTTACTTTGATCTATTTGTGACATCGCTTTTCTCCATTACTTTTATTTCATTCTATATCAATATATCAAAAAAAAGCTTTACTGTCTACTAAGTAGTTGATCAATTGAAAAAGCAAGGATGTCACAAGTATTCATAATTTCCTCTACGGTATTGGTTTGTGTCCCTAATTCCACAAAAATCATTTTATCTACCACATGCATATTGTAACGATATGCTTTTAAATAAATCCCCCTACTTATGTCTGGAAAATAACTCTCTGCAATTAATTGCAGTTGAAAAGATGTAGCCAAGTTGGCTTCTAAATTAGGATTTGGTAAATAGTCAATAGGCTCTGTTTTGGTATGGCTCAATCCATTAAATAGCATAAACTTTGCATACTCTTTTCCGTCTATAATACTGGTATATTTCACATCTTCTGCAGAGGCATCTCTATGCAAATCAATAACTACCTCTATGGAAGGATTTTCTTCTAATATGGTTTCCACAGAGGGTAACGCCTCTGTATAGGCATCATCTCTACTTGGCAAATCGTATACTCCTATATGATGTATGACCTGATACCCATATTGATTTTGTAACAACTCTGCTAGTTTAGCCCCCGCTCCTACTATCGTAGTGGAAGCATCTCCAGGAACAGAATCTACAAAGGCTTCTTGGGAATGGGTATGGTAAATCAAGATTTGAGCTTGCTCCTTATTTTGTTCTATACTCACATCAAATGCCATCATACTTTGAACATTCAACAAATCCGCTTGTATGCTTGTGGATGGATCTAAGATATAAAAGGTGGAAAGCAATTTTTCAAAATCTTCATAAAGACTTAAATCAAATTGTTGTTTTAGCATAACATCTACCATAGTATCTGTAGGTTCTGCTACTATTGGAGTTTCTATTTCTAACTCTATCTCATCTTGTACTTGCAAAGTGTTTTGTAGCATTTCCAACTCTTGATTTATTACCTTATCTGAGTCTACATTCCACTCTGCCTCACTTGATTCATACTCAACTTCTTCAATAGATTCCTCAACCTCTATTTGGCTGGCTACCATGGCCATAGAAAAATCTTGCTCCTTTTGGTACACATAATGTAGGCTACTAGGAAGCAAAAGTTCCATCCACCAATGTAATGGATAAGCCTTATATTGTTGTGTATATTTTAGTGTGTTTGGTAGAAAAAAACCTAATACTATTTCCATATTACCACCTACAACAAGGAATTGACACAAACAGATAAGTCCTAATACTAAGCAAATTTTTTTACGATTTTTCTTCTTTCGTAGACTCACTTCACGATATTTTCTCTCCATGCCATTCCCCCCTGTCCATTTTATGAAATGACCTGGAGAAATATGACTCATATCCCATAAAGTGCTTTATTGATTCCCTCTGATATCGTAACACTAATCCTTTCTATTACTTCGTCAATTTCCTTGGTGGTTACATACATGTTTTTTAATTCATAAAAATGATTGCTTACTTCCTTTGGAAAGGGATCTTCTTGTTGGCACACTTCATTCCACCACTTTTCACAAGCATCTCTAGCTATTGTAGCTGCATCTACTACTGTAGGGATTCCAATCGCAATGACAGGAATCCCCATACACTCCTCATTAATTGCATTTCTATGATTTCCCACTCCACTACCTGGTGAAATTCCTGTATCACTAATCTGAATCGTTGTATATAGTCTTTTCGTACTTCTTGCTGCTAGTGCATCGATAACTAATAAAAAGTCTGGCTTAATTTGCTTTACTACAGCTACTACCATTTCACTTGTTTCCATTCCCGTTTTCGCCATCACACCTGGCTCCATTGCACTAATGGTTGGCGTCTCCACTTCATAAGCATGTTTCCCATACAAATTCAAGATATGTCTAGTAATCAACAATCTGTCTAGCACTTTAGGCCCTAGGGAATCTGCTGTTACTGCTCGATTACCCAATCCTATTATCATGCCGCTTCTTTCTGCCAAACCTTTATCTAACACCGCTTCTATTTGTTTTGCTAAAAGTTCACTTAACTCTTCTCCATACGCATGATCCTTTTCTGTCATAAAAGGAATTTCCATGGTAATATAGGTACCCACTGGCTTCCCTATTTCTTTGGATGCATTCTTTGTTTCGATGATGACTTTTGTTATATCCACATCTAGACCTTCCACATGTACTTCCTCTACTTTAATTCCGGATTGTTCTAGTTCCCCAGTCCTCTTTTCAAGACGTACACTCTCATTGGCTTCTATCGCTAAATCGGTTCTTATTTCGTAATGTTTTAGCATATTTCCCCCTCACCCTTCTATTATAAATCTAAAACTTGATACTAGTTTGTCTATTTGAAAAAAAAATATGTGACAAATAACAAAAAATACCTTGACAAATATTCCTAGAAATCATAATATATATGAGTGTGTTTATAGCATCTCCGTGTCTGATGACTATAAACATAATAACGAAATTTAATTATGATTATAAACATATAGGAGGTGTGCTCTTGGCTAACATCAAATCTGCAAAGAAACGTATCTTAGTAACTAAGGTAAGAAATGAAAGAAATAAGGCTGTTAAATCGGCTGTTAAAACTGCAATTAAGAAAGTTTATTCTGCTATCGAATCAAACGATAAGGTAGCTGCTAACGAAGCATTAGTATCTGCTACTTCAATTATCAACAAAGCAGCTACTAAAGGTGTATATCACAAAAACAACGCTGCTCGTAAAGTAAGTCGTTTAACTTTAGCTGTAAACAAAATGGCATAATAAAGTCTCTACGGAGCATTAAAAAGACCTATCACCGTCATGATAGGTCTTTATTTTTATTCCTGAATCAAATTCTTAACTACTACGCTCCCTAATAAGAGCCCCGCTGTTGCTGGTACAAATGCGTTGCTTCCAGGGGTTTGTTTTCTAGTCTCTATTGTTTTATTTCCTATCAATAAAGGCTTTCTGGCTAATTCTGTTGAATATACTACTTGTAGTTTCTTCACTCTTCTTGCCTTTAATTCTTTCCTCATCACTTTTGCCAAAGGGCAGATGCTAGTTTTATAAATATCACTTACTACAAATTTCGTTGGATCTAATTTATTCCCAGTCCCCATGCTAGAGATTATTGGAATTTGATACTCCCCTGCCTTTAAAACCAAATCTATTTTCGCCGTAATCGTATCAATGGCATCCACAATATAATCCCACGTTTCAAAAGGAAACTCACTACTATTTTCTGGTAAATAGAATTTATCCATAGTAGTCACCTTACAATCTGGATTAATGGATAGAATTCTCTTCTTCATAGCTTCTACCTTCTTCTCACCCAAATTGTCATAGGTAGCAACTAGTTGTCTATTAATATTAGACTCTACGATAATATCATGATCAATCATATCTATAGCACCAATACCACTTCTTGCTAAAACTTCTACAACATGTCCTCCTACTCCTCCTACTCCAAATACAGCGACTCTTTTCTTCGCTAACTCTTCTATTGCTTCTTCACCAAATAGCATGGCTGTTCTAATATATTGCTCTTTCACAAAACTTCCTCATTTCTTTATCTTTCAACTTACTCTAACACATCCCTCCCGTATTCTCAAGATACCATTTTAACTTTTTACGAATTCGACAAATTCTCATGCGCAAAGTCCCTTCCGGAATCTTTCTCTCAAGAGAAAGTTCTTCGATCGAATATCCATGAAATGCAAACTGTAAAAGCAATTCGTATTCTTTTGTATTATAAATACTAACTAAGGTACTTTCCATCACAAGATAGGCGTACCCCTCCTCTTCATACAAGGGCTCTGATAACTCTCCTAAGGATAACGATACCGTCTCTTTAAGAGCCTCTTTCTTCGTCTTTGCCATCCATATGTTTCTAGCAGTTTTAAATGCCCAGGCAATTTGATTGGGATGATCTTGCAATTCTCCCCATCGTTCCAAGGCTATCAAATATACATCTTGGCAAACATCCTCTACATCATTCCAATTTGCTCCATGCTTTAGTATATTCTTTTTCAACAATTCTAAACTTTCAAAATAGAAAGCCATAAAGTCCTTCTTCTCCATATCAACCAAAATAATGAGGCTTGAAAAATTCCTCTAAGCTAATCTGAAATCCTTCACAGATATAATACAGTGTCACGATTCCTGTATTTTTACTATTGCCATAAACAATACTTTTAATCGTGGATGCATTTACTCCAGATACCCTCGCAAGCTCTGCTAGAGACATTCTCCTTGCTCTACATAATTGCAAAATTCGTTTTACCACTTTTTCTTGCAAAGCAATTGCCTCTGTATCTTGTGCATAATTGGTGCGCTTCTCTCTCTTTCTTTTTATCTCACCCATCTATTCTCCTCCTTTGTAATACAAGGAACTCTTAAAACTCACTGAATTCCAAGAGTTCTTTACACATATATTACCAAAATCAGGAATGAAATTAGGTCTATATATCGCCCTTTTAACTGGACTAAAAAAAAGCCCAATATTTCGGACTTTTTTCGTTAAAATTTAAGTTATGCTTAATTTATTACTGCAAATGCTCTCGTTTTTTCATAAAGGTAATGCGGATGGTGGTACCGATTCCTTCTTCACTTTCTAGCATTAGAGTCGCACCATGCTTCATAATAATGTGCTTTACAATCGCCAAGCCTAAACCGGTTCCTCCCGTGTTACTAGAACGCCCCTTATCCACTCTATAAAACCTTTCAAAAATCCGTTCTTTATGCTTGGTAGGAATTCCTATTCCTGTATCAACAATTTGAAAAACAACTGTATCCACTTTATTTTGTACATGGATCGTAACACTTCCACCTACACGATTATAGCGAATCCCATTGTCGCAGAGATTGTATATTACCTCCTCTAACATCTGATGATTCCCCTCTACCAGTGCATGATCTCCATCTACGGTAACGGTTACATCGTGATCTTTAGCATTTAATTCCAACATACCTGCACATGATTTTGAAAGCTCTAGTAAATCTACTTCTTCTAATAATTCTTGTTCAAAATCTGCATCTAATTTAGACAATTCCAGAATATCATTAATCAAGGACAATAAACGTTTTGCATTCTTGCGGATCTCTGTTGCAAAATGACTAGCATCTGCATCCTTTGCCATCCCTGTTTCGATTAATTCTGCATAACCTGATATAGCCGTTAACGGAGTCTTTAGCTCATGGGATACATTGGCAGTAAATTCCTGTCTTAGTTTTGAAGATTTAACGATATCTGCATGCTGATCATGGATAGTTTCCAAAAACGGCTTGATTTCTTCATAAATCATGGCATCGTTTTTAGTTCCCTGTTCCCCCTGCTTCATGTTATTACACAGCTGTTCAATGGGAAACAAAATATGATCGCTTAAACGCTTCGCTGCAAAATAGCAAATAATAAACAATATTGCTGTTACTGCTAACAATAAGTGGAGTATCCCTAGGTATAAACTAAAAATACTCATACTATTTTGAGCCACACGAACAATCATTTGCTCTTCAACTTGTAAAGCCACATAGTATGTGGATTCTCCTACCGTGTCGCTATGTCGAATACTCTGTCCCTCTCCTAGCTCTAAAGCATCTTGCACTTCGTTTCTATTTGCATGATTATCCATACTCTCTACATCTGCTTTGTTATCATAGAAAACAACACCGTCTAAGCCCATCAAGGTCACACGGATATTACTATCGGCTAAATCCATACTAGCTAGCATATTTTCATCGCTTTGAATTCCTCTTACTATAAAGTGCGCATAGGTTTTGAGGTCTTCAAAAACTTGCGCACTAAATAAATTGTAATATATAAAACTAAACAATAATAAAGAGGTAAGAATAGCGAAGCTAGTAATCATCATAAAATGACTAAATATCTTCTTTCTCATGAAATCCCTCAATCTTCGTTCATAATATAGCCCACATTACGGACTGTTTTAATCATAGAACCTGAATCCTTTAACTTTTGTCTTAAGGTCTTGATATGCATGTCTAAGGTACGGCTCTCACCTTCAAAGTCAGTTCCCCATACCTTATCCAAAATCTTCTCTCTCGTTGTTACAATGCCTGCATTATTCAGCAGGAGGTATAAGAGTTCAAATTCTTTATAGGTCAAATCTATCGCTGTATTATTTACATACACTGCTCGTTTTTCTTTGTCTAAAAATACTAAGCCAAGACTTAACATCTTCTCCTCTTCCTCATCCGTTTGAAGCCTTCTAAGCAAAGCCTTCACTCTAGAAATTAATTCCATAATCCCAAAGGGTTTTGCAATATAATCGTCAGCTCCTAAATCTAATCCCTTTACTTTATCTAGTTCGCTTGTTTTCGCAGTAACCATCATAACCGGAATCAATTTTGTCTGAGGATTTTGTCTGAGTTTTGCCAAAATAGATAGACCATCTTCATCTGGCAACATAATATCTAATAAAATTAGTTGGGGTAGTTTTTCTTTAATCCTTTTGTAAAACTCTGCTGCACTTTCAAAACACTCTACTTCATATCCTACATTTTTCAAGGCAAACATTTCTATTTCTGATATATTTTTATCATCT
>CAYJHO010000036.1:0-19524 GCA_964369945.1 uncultured Lachnospiraceae bacterium | reverse complement strand
CTAAATTTCGTCATAAAGAAACGACTATTCTATTTCTCCTTCTAACCATGCCACTGTTTTCCAGATTTGTTGCCCATTATTCCTTTGTTTCTCTCCTTTTGTACTTCGTCCATTCTTCACAATATCTTCTAATTGTAACCTTAGAGTCTTATATACTTCTGGATGCTTATGAATGACATTATTTCTTTCTGCTATATCTTCTTCTAAATCGTATAGTTGAAATGGAGGCAGATCCTTAGTATCCTTTTGAGCACTAGGATAGGACCATCCACCTGAACCTGGACACATTTCTAACTTGAATCTCCCACTACGAATCGCTAAGGATCCATCGATACTTTGATGGACTGTAAACTCTCTTACTTTTCCAGATTGTGGATTTTGCCATAAAGATAGATTAGAAAAACTATCCTCGGCTTCCTTGTCTGATAAGCTGTCTCCTAGAACCTCTGCCATAGTAGCATAAAAGTCTGTAAGACAAACTGTTTCCTTACAAAATACATTTGATTTAATTCCATTTGGCCAACTAATCAAATAGGGGATCCTATGACCACCTTCATAAATATCTGCCTTATGGCCTCTAAAATGATAACTTGAACTATGTCCCTTCTCCTTCATTTCAGCAAAATTTGCAACAGGAGAACAACCATTATCTGCTGTAAAGACTAGTATCGTATCTTCATAGAGATTTAATTCCTTCAATTTACTTTGAATACGCCCAACCACATCATCACAATGCAGCACAAAGTCACAATATTCATTGATTCCTGATTTTCCTTGAAACTTCTCGCTAGGTAAAATAGGCCCATGCGGTGCTGTCATAGGAAAATATAAAAAGAAATCATCTGACTGATATTCTTCAATTTTTTCTATTACCTTGTCACATAATCGATCTAATACTTCTTCATGAACAAAATCTGCTGAAGTAACACCTGGACGATACCATCCCTTATTTCCAACACTCACTTTAGGCTCTGACCTATGATCTGGCCAAGCTGTAAATCTACTATTTTCTATGTAGACATATGGCGGCATATCAAGAGATCCTGACATTCCAAAATAATAGTCAAAGCCTTTCACAACAGGTGAGTTCTTAATTTCACCATCATAATCAATCCCATCACATAAATCATAGGAGGATTCAAATCCATCCAATTCAATAAACTCTTCATTTCTAGGATATTCCATTCCTAAGTGCCACTTCCCTACACAGGCTGTCCTATAGCCATTTCTCTTGAACAAATTTCCTAGAGTAGCTCTCCCAGATTCTAGTAAGCTAGCACTATAACCACCTAACACCCCTGACTTTAGCTTATTTCTAAAACAATATCTCCCTGTCATAATCGAATAACGGGAAGGTGTACATACTGCAGATGCTGAGTGTGCATCACCAAATATCATCCCATCTCTACCAATTTGATCTAAGTTTTTTGTTTCAAAGCCACAATTTTCATTACATGCTGAGACATCCCCATATCCCATATCATCTGCTAAGATATAAATTACATTCGGTTTCTTTTTCATCCCTTATCCCTCTCTAATCCATCTTCTAAAAAGAAGTTGGTATCTCTACCAACTTCCTAATCTTAGTTTACTTGTAATAACTTAGTTTTTAACTCATTTTCAATTTTACGTAATTCAACTTCCGCAGCCGCTCTTCTTTCGCGTCCTTCTTGTTGAATCTTCATCACTTCATCTAATGTAGAAATCATAGCTGCATTAGTGTGTCTTAAAGTTTCCATATCTACGATACCACGCTCAGCTTCTTTTGCAGTTTCAATGGTTGACATCTTAAGCATATCAGCATTTTTCTTAAGCATAGCGTTGGTCATATCCGTTACTTCTCTTTGCGCTTCTGCAGCTTGTCTAGAATGCTCAATACCTAGTGCTAACACCATTTGACTCTTCCATAATGGAATGGTATTGATGATAGTAGATTGAATTTTCTCTGCCATAATAGAATCGTTGTTTTGTACCAAACGGATTTGTGGTGCGGTTTGAATACAAATGGTTTTTGTGATATCTAAATCATGTAATTTCTTTTCAAAACGATTACACATAGAAGCTAAGTCATTTGCCGCTTGCGCATCTTCAGGAAGACCACTAGCCTCAGCCTTTGCCTTTAACTCTACTAATTGACCTTTTTGAACTTCTTCTAACTTTTGCTTTCCAGCAATTAAGTATAAAGAAATCTCTTTGTAATATTGCTTGTTATGCTCGTATAATTTATCTAACATAGCCACATCTTTTAATAATGTAATTTGATGACCTTCTAGATTTGTTACAATCTTATTGATAGTAACTTCTGCTTTATCATACTTATCCTTTAGATTAGCAATTTTGTTAGAAGCCTTTTTGAAGATTCCAAAGAAACCTTTTTCCTCTTCTTCTTGATCAAACTCTCTTAATTCACCAACCACTTGGCTTAACATTTCTCCTAGTTCGCCAAAGTCTTTGGTTCTAACACTGCTTAAAGTTCCTTCAGAAAAGTCTGCAATTTTCTTCTGTACCCCTACACCATAATGTAGCACCAAATTTGAATCTGTTAAATCAATCTTTTCTGCAAATTCATCTACCATTTTACGCTCTTCTGGTGATAACACCTCTTGTTCTACGATTTCTGTAGCCACTTCAGGTGCAATCTCTTTTAACTCTGATGTAATTTCACTGGATGCCGGCTCCATACCTGCTGGATATAATTCTAAGGTTGGCATTGTTGTATTTGTTTCACTCATTTTTCCCTCTTTCTAGTTATCTTCTAAATAACCATCTTGCTTTAACATTGTTTTTAGTACTGAAATATCAGAAGATATATCAATCACATCATCTTTATATAATTCATCAAACAAAGAAATAAATCCATCATTAATAGTATCTAATACTTCTAAAATTTCTTGTTTCATTTGCTTTACATTATTTACTTCCATAGAGTGAGCCTCTAATTCACAATAGGAATGTACCAACTTCATTGTAGTTGGCATATAATAATCCATAAACTTAGCTATACTATTAATCTTACTCGGTCTTTTCTCTAAATAGGAAAATAATTTAATCAAAGTTGTCTCTAAAAGGCTTAACTTCTCACTAATGACCTCATCTGGCAATTGCTCATTCGCCTTATTCACTTCTAGAATATATTTTCTTCCCTGCAAAATAATCGGATCAAGTTTGCTTTCTGCTTCTATTCTAGCTGCTTCTTGGTATTGTTTATCCAATGCTTCTAGGTAAAATCCATGATTTTCTTTCCCTACAATTAAACTAGACTCATCTTGCGTTAAATAACATTCATGAAAATATCCTTTTTTTGTCCATTTGACAACTTCAGCTTTCATAGCGGCTACTGGACGTTTACATTTATTTGCAATTTCCTCTATAGTCCAAGTGTCTTGCTTGTATAAAAACTTTGCAATTCTCTTATACCTACTGGTTACACCATATATCTTGGTACACACTATAATTCCAAGAATTCCAAGTGTGAATCCTATCAGCTGTCCAATTCCTACAGTAATAAAACTTTCCAAAATAGATGCTAAATTAAAAGTGATTAAGGAAAATATAAAACCAAACACAATAAATAAGCCTTGAATAATGGTATAGGTATATAAAGCAATCAAAGCTAGCACGGATAAGGTACTTTGTGTCGCCATAGAGGTAGTTGCTAAATCCCTTTTCACCGGCTTGTCTATTTTAGGAACTATGATTTGTGATCTTGTTGTTCCTGTATATTTCTTCGTTTCTTCTTTGATGGTCTTACCGATTGATTTCAATTCCTGCTTTAAGTCTTTAAAATCTTGGCTATTAAGAGCTTTATTCACGGTATCTTCTATATCTTTTTCCAAATTCGAAAAATCGTATCCCACGTATTGCCTCCCCTCTAGAAATTATAAGTATGTTCTAATTTCTCTAATAAACGCTTGGCTAGATAATACGGTAGGATTTGGAATAGAAGTAATAAGTGCTAAGTCTTTTGTCATCTTTCCATCTTCAATGGTTTGAAGGGTTGCTTTTTCTAATTTATCTGCAAATGCAACTAAATCTTCAATTCCATCTAACTCTCCACGCTTTCTTAAAGCACCTGTCCAAGCAAAAATGGTTGCTACTGAGTTTGTAGAAGTTTCTTTTCCTTCTAAATGTTGATAATAATGTCTTTGTACTGTTCCATGTGCTGCTTCATACTCAAAGAATCCTTCTGGAGAAACTAGTACAGAAGTCATCATCGCTAAAGAACCAAAAGCAGAAGAAACCATGTCACTCATAACGTCTCCATCGTAGTTCTTACACGCCCAGATATAGCCGCCTTCTGATTTCATCACACGAGCCACAGCATCATCAATTAAAGTATAAAAATACTCAATACCTGCTGCATCAAAAGCTGCTTTAAATTCTTGTTCAAAAATTTCTTCAAAAATATCTTTAAAGGTGTGGTCATATTTCTTAGAAATGGTATCTTTGGTAGAAAACCATAAGTCTTGTTTCGTATCGATAGCATAGTTAAAACAACTTCTTGCAAAACTTTCGATGGAATCGTTTAAGTTGTGCATTCCTTGTACTAAGCCTTTTCCTTCAAACTTATGTACTAATTCTCTTTTCTCTACTCCTGCATCATCAGTATATACTAATTCTACTGTACCAGGTCCATCGATTACCATCTCAGACCCCTTATATACATCTCCATAAGCATGTCTTGCAATAGTGATTGGCTTTACCCAATTCTTTACACAAGGTTCAATTCCTTTGACTACAATAGGAGCACGAAATACGGTTCCATCTAATAAGGCACGAATGGTACCATTTGGACTCTTCCACATTTCTTTTAGATTGTACTCGCCCATACGTGCTGCATTTGGTGTAATGGTTGCACATTTTACTGCTACCTTATATTTCTTAGTTGCTAATGCGGAATCTACTGTTACTTGATCATTGGTTTCGTTTCTGTATTCAAGACCTAGGTCATAATACTCTGTCTTTAAATCTATAAAAGGTTCTAAAAGTTCTTCTTTAATCATCTTCCATAGAATTCTTGTCATCTCATCGCCGTCCATCTCTACCAATGGAGTTGTCATACATATTTTACTCATCTTCTTCATCGCAACCTTTCTTTTTTCCATTTTCACTTTATTATACTAAATTTAGAACAGATATTCAATATAATTTTTTAGCACATTATAGTGGAAATCGTGCTTCTCGTGATAACAAAAAAACTACAGCCCTGCCTTAAACAGCAAGACAAGGCCGTAGTGATCGAATCACTGTGTAAATAAAATGCACTCGATATCCCCTTTATTCACATTCTTTCTCTTTTAACAATGCTTGATTTAATTTTATGGTACTATAGACTGTCATCCATTTTTTCATAGCCTCAATTGGATGCTTTTCTAACATATAGGCTTTCTTTTTTTCTAGATTTTTTATTTCTTCTTCTGGTGAAACATCCCACTGGTGATTTTTCTTATGTGGGTAATGCACACTTTTAGAAGCTCTATTCAAAACAAAAGTTAATCCTTTTTCTTGTAAAGATAAACCTAGTTCTGTATCTTCTCCTCCCCAAGAAGTAAAACTTTCATCAAACATTCCCACTTCTAAAAGTACCTTTTTAGAAACAGAGAAATTGTTTCCCCAGAAAATCAAAAAAGGAGCTGGCCAAATACTTAAATCATCTCCTAGAACCCTGTAATCTCGTTCTCTGATATCATACATCCCATCTTCTTCACATAGTCCAATGGCTGTGTCAAAATTCTGTTCACAAGAATCAATGGTATGGGCCAGCCTTTCTAATTTATCTCTCTCTAAATCAAAACCATATACATATCCCAACACTACCACATCTTGTTCTGATTCTTTATGACTTCTCACATGTTCTTCCACTGCTCTAGAATGTAATATAACACCATTGTCTACAAAGATACATAAACTTCCTTTTGCTGCTCGTATTCCCATATTTCTAGCTGCTGCTGCGCGAAATCCTCTATCACTTTGATAATGATAGCTAATCTCAAGCTTTTCTTCATATTCTTTTACCACTAAGAGTGTATCTTCACTAGAACCATCATCACACACAATCACTTCAAAAGGATTTGATGTCACTTGATTGCACAAGGAATCTAGTGTTAATTTTAATTCCATAATTCGATTATAGGTTGGTATAATAACAGAAACCATTCCTTATCCTCCTACTCTTCTAAATATACTCAGGAAATCTAGTTTTCCCTTTAACTTCCTGTTCCTGCAAAGTTCCTTGCTCCTCGCATCCAAACTTTGATTGCCGTAATAAATAGAAATATACCTACCACTGGAGACAATATAGTCACCAGATTCCCCTCCCATGGTTTTAATAGATTAACTGCTGGATAATAGGCAATAAATGCCAAAGGAATCACAAAAGTAAATAGGATTCGTATTCCCATATTAAAAATAGAGAATGGATAAGTAGCATACTCACTTAATCGCATAATCGTAGATAAAATACTATTGTAATTAATGGCCCAAAAACTAAGTGCAGAGCCCACAATCATAATCCCTGCATAGGCTAGTACCGCCCCTATGTATTGAACCAATAGCTGCAAGACAAAGACTAGATCCACATCTACTTGTAGCTTGCCACAAGAATACACAAACAAGCCGATTCCTATGACAAGTTGTCCAAAGGCTTTTATATTAAAACTTTCGCTGATATAATAAAAAAATATATGGATGGGTCTAAAGTAATATTTAATAAAAGATCCTGATAGCAAATGCTGTTCTAATGACCACAAATGATCAAATGCCAATTGAAAAGGAGCTGAAACCAAACAATAAAAAGCATAGACAAACAACATTTCTTCGTAAGTCCATCCATGAATCTCATAGATATTACTAAATAAAATACTTAGGGTGGCAATGGAAACTATATTGGTAACTAAAGTGCCTACAATCCCTATCACAAAATCAGCTCGATACCCCATTTTAGTTTTCATATCTTGCAACACACAGATCAAATAGATGCGTATATAAAATTTAATTGTCTTCATAACTAGCCTCCATTGACTGTAAGCTTCTTCACAGCCACTTGATAGAGCATTTTATTGAATAGTATTAAAATTCCCCACCAAAGCAATTGCATGCCCATTTGTAAGAGACTTTGTTCTATCCCCAAAACCTCTCCTGTCAAAATAAAAATCGGACTTTGATACATAGCATAAATCGGAGAATACTGAAGTACCTCAACTACCATATCGGGCAAAAACGCTAGTGGGAATAGGATTCCTCCAAGAAAAGAAATTACTACATTCTTAATCACCATGACTCCCCAGATGGATTCTGTATAAAATGCCACAAGCCCTACGGCAAAATCAATATGAAAGGATATCATATAGGACAGAAACATGGACAAGAAAAAGAACACGATCTGATAACTATTGGTGATTTCAAGTGAAACAAAGGATAGCATAGCAATCATAGATACTGCAAAAATAGTGAAAAAATTCAAAACAAAACTTCCTAAGCTATCAAAAAACACATAACTTTGATATGTAATAGGACGAAGGAACGGCACTACAATATTACCACTCAAAATGGAGCTTGATATCTTCCAATCCACTTGAGTACGAAACAAGGTATTAGTAATAAATGCCATCGTCATAAACAGGAAGGCATCTTCAAAACGCAACCCCCTAATTTCTTCCATTCCTGCACTCGTATAAATCGCTCTCCATAAATAGTAAGAAAATACGACATATGCAAAGTTTAATACTAAGCTTGCTATAAAAGAAAATCTAAAATTCATAAAACTAAGCATGGTTCCCTTAGTAATGGCCAATTGTCTTTTCATGAATTCCTCCTGCATATATCTTATGTATCACCGACTCTACCTTCATCCCTTCAATCAAAATATCCGCAATCTTATATTCCTTTTGAAATAAGGCTAATAAGTCAATGCTATTTACCTTAGATTCATCGATTGTAATATGAATCCAATTCTCTTCGATTAAAATGTCGCTTTCTTCTATTTCAGAGTACAAGATTTGAAGATAACTTTTTACCTCTTCCATACTTGCCACCTGGTCAAGATATAAACTAATTCGCTTATATGAACCAAACATTTTACTGAGCTTATGAATGGAATCATCAAATATAAGCTCCCCATGATCAATCACCACTACTCGGTTGCAGAGCGCTTCAATATCTCCAATATCATGAGAAGTTAAAATAATTGTGGTTTGCTGTGTTTTATTCACTTCGCGGATAAGATGTCTAATTTGGTTTTTCACATGAATATCCAATCCGATGGTAGGTTCATCAAGAAATACAATACTGGGTTGATGCAAAAAAGCCGCCACAATATCACCAAGCATTCGTTGCCCTAGAGACATCTGCCTTACTGTCTTTTTAAGTAAGGGCTCTAGTGGTACTAATTCTGAAAAATAAGCTAGTCGTTTTTCATATTCTTTTTGATCAATCTGATAGATATTTTTTAATATTTCGTAAGACTCTATCAAAGGAAGATTCCACCAAAGTTGACTCCTTTGACCAAATACTACACCAATCTGTTGATTGGTCTGTATTCTATTCTTACAAGGGTTTCTTCCCGCTAATAAAATCTCTCCTCCACTTGGCTGTAAGATTCCTGTCATCATTTTAATAGTAGTAGATTTTCCTGCTCCATTGGGTCCTAGAAATCCTATGATTTCTCCCCCCTCTATTTCTAATGAAATTCCTTTCACGGCTTCAATTTCTCTATAATTTCTTGCAAAAATATCCAAACATGCTCCCTTGAATCCGCTTCTTCGATTCACTACTTTAAACACTTTCCTTAACTGCTTTAATTCAACGATTGTATGCATAGTCTCTTCTCTTTCTTAAGTCAGTTCTTCTAATCCTAAAAGAGCATTTACTTCTGTGAAAGAGTGATCTTTAAACAGCCGAACCTCTTCTAAAGGGTGTTTTTCACAGATATATTCTTTTGCACTGATTGCACTTTTAGAAACTTCTTCCGCTGTTTTTACTTGCTTTGTAACTTTTGAAGGATAGTGAATGGATTCAACACTTCGCTCTAAGATAAAAATGCTTCCTTTTCTCCATAGGCGAATTCCTAATTCATTATCTTCTCCACCCCAAAAAGTAAAGTTCTCATCAAATCCTCCTACTTCGAAAAACCAATCTCTTTTTAGAGAAATATTTCCTGACCAATAAACAGCAAAAGGTGCTGGCCATTTGCTTAGTTGATCTCCATGTCTTTGATATACCTTTTCTCTTCCATCCCACATACAATGCCCTTTTGCATAGGAAAATACATCTTCTAAGGATTCGTGGTGAATCATACTTCGAATTGCAGCAACATCTGCTTCTAACATGTTATAATCTGTTGCATAGATATAGCCAATGACTGCTGCATTTCCTTCTTCATTTTCGTGCACTAGGATGTGATTTTGTACACAATGTTTCTCTAGCAAAATCCCACTGTCTACAAAAACAAGAATATTCCCTGTTGCATTTTGTGCACCTAAATTCCGAACTTTTGATACACGAAACCCTTGATCTTCTTGATATAGATAATGGATATCTAGGTGATTTTGATAAGAATCAACTACTCCCTTCGTTTCATCACAAGAGCCATCATCTGCTACAATAACTTCCATTTCATAGCCTAATCCTTCTGCTATTTCTTGTTTCCTTATAGATGCTAATGTCAAATTTAATTCCTCTGCCCGATTGTAGGTAGGAATAATAAGGGATACTTTCTTTTTCTTCATATATGATAATCCTTTACTTTTTTTACATTACCCATCGTGAACAAGACGATTCTATATCCTTCAACCATTGATTGTCACCTCGTACTTTTTCATTTCTATTAATAGTAATTTTAATCCTTTCGCGCTGATTTGTCTACCATTATAATTACATGTGCAATATTTTTTTTGCATTTCATACAAAACAGATACAAAAAAAGCCAAGACCTAAGGCCTCAGCTTTCACTTTCTATACAGACACAAGAAATCGTGCCGCTTTTTTTATGAATATCCAAAGAAATATTGGGATAAATCTTTCTAAGTTTTTCTTCTAAGACTTCTAAGTCCATCTTCTTTGGTTCCAAGAAATCTATAACCTCTCCTTGCTTTAATAAGATAATCTTATCACACCAGCGAAGTGCTGTGCTAGGATCATGTACAATTACAAGAGCTTGTTTCCTTTTATCTACTAATTTGCGAATCATGGAAAATAGCAAATATTGATTGTTATAGTCAAGGGCACTGTCTGGCTCGTCTAGAAGTAAGACCTCTGGATCTTGTACCATAAGCCTTCCTAATTGTACCAATTGTTTCTGACCTTCACTAAGCTGTGTAAGAGGTATCTCCATCCAATCCACAATCCCTAGTTCTATACACACTGCTAATAATTGATTTCTTTCGCTCTCTTTCAATATATAAGGAAAGCTTTGTCTACTATAGCACCCCATTTCTAAGATATCACGAACCAATAAACCAGTATTTACCTCTCCTTTATGTGCCAACAATCCTAGATATTTGGCTCTTTCCTTTGCTTTTATATGCAAAATATCTATTTGTCCATAGAATACACTGCCTTGAAAACAAGTAACTTCTCCCAACAGACCTTTGAGCAAGGTAGTCTTTCCACTGCCATTTTCACCTAAAACGCCTAAGATTTCTCCAGGCTCTATCTCTAGTTTTAGATTCTTTACGACTTCCTTTTGGTAGCCAAAGCTGACATTCTTAATTTCTAATCCACTCATAGCACCCTCTCTTTCTCTTTATAGAGCAAGAAACTAAGCATAGGCACTGCCAATAAGATGATAGGAATGCTAAGAGGTAATTCTGCCCCTTCTTTTATGGTTCTTGCAAACAAATCCGCAGCTAGCGTGATTCCACTACCACAAAGTGCTGATAACAATAGATAAGCTCCACTTTTCTTTCCTAGCAATAAATAGGCAATATGTGGTGCTAATAAGCCTACAAAACTAATGACTCCTGTGATGCATACAATAGAAGCTACTAATAAAGTGGTAAGAAACAACAATAGGTACATCCAAGTTCTAGAAGATATCCCCATAGAACTAGCCAAATCTTTCCCCATAGACAACATAAGCATCTGCCGTTTAAATAAGAGCAAAATCCCCATACAGATTAAGATAATCCCTGCTACCATAGAAAACTTTTCTAAGGTAATGGATGCCAAACTCCCCATAATCCAAAACTCGATAGACATCAACTGTTCGGTAGGATCTGCTAAACTTTTTAACAACATCAAACCTGCACTTGCAATGGAGGAAACGATCACCCCTGCTAGTAAATAACTATAAGAACTGCTAGTTTTCGTTAGCATAGTCAAAAACAAGAGAAAGACTACCGTTATCATCCCCCCTAGAAAAGCACCCAAAATAACAAACAGAATTTGACTATTGGCATAAATAATAGCAAAGGCTGCGCCAAAAGAAGCACCGGAAGCCACTCCTGTTAAATCTGGTGAAGCCAAAGCGTTTCGAAATATAATTTGGTAAATTCCCCCTGCCATCCCTAAGCCAGCTCCTGCCAAAAGTCCCATTCCTACTCTAGGTAGCCTTAAGGTAAAAAAGACACGCCACTCTACACTATCCTGTAGGTGGCCTGTCAATATTTCTACTATCGTAGATAGGGATAAGGGAAATGCTCCCACACAAATGGAAACGACACTTAATATGATAACTAATATGCTTGCACTTATGATACAAATTGTTTCTCGTTTCATCTGTTGCCCCTTATATTTTTATTTTTTATTGCAATAAACTTGCATCAATGCTGATTCCATAAAACATTTCGTAGAAACTTGTCGCATCTGCTACAAAGATTTCTTCTCCATATACATCTGCATGTAACTTAGAACTTAGCCATAATACACCTAAAATTCCTGATGGCACTGGTGAATCCCACTCTTCAAATCCTTTTGGCATTTGGTATACTGCATTGTTTTGCACTGCCACTAAATCTGCCAAAGTTTCATCTGCATAGATATCTTCTATGGTATAGGAAGCTGCTGGTGGAATCACGATAACTTCTGGGTTCATGGCTAACAAAGTTTCATAAGACACTTCTGTCCAGTAATCACCTTCTAGGTCTGCTGCCACATTGCTTCCACCTGCAGATGTAATCAAATCATTTTGATACATGGCTGCTGGAGCTGTTTCTAAATAACTAGAATTTGATCCCATATAAACAGATACTGCTTCTTTTTCTGCTAATAATGTTTCTAGGGATGCATACATATCATGGTAATAGGTAATCAAAGCGGTTGCTTCTAGTTCTTTTCCTGTTGCCTGACCGATCAAAGTGAGCATAGTTTCTAGCCCCTCTCTTGTCTCTGGATCTACTACAAGGGTTGGGATTCCTAAATCTGCTAAGATATCTGCTTGTTCTGTCAACTTTGTTGGCATAACCACTAATTCAGGCTCTAGTG
This sequence comes from uncultured Lachnospiraceae bacterium, assembly GCA_964369945.1. Taxonomy (GTDB): domain Bacteria; phylum Bacillota; class Clostridia; order Lachnospirales; family Lachnospiraceae; genus RGIG6307. Next base: position 7,104 of record CAYJHO010000036.1, on the reverse strand, counting down.
CAGCAACTGCCTCTACATTATACTCTTTTAAACTCCCTACATTTGGAAGCTCTAATAAACTTGGTGCCGCCATAGCATAAATAGGTCTGGTATCTGCTTTTGCTTCTATCCCTACCAAAGAATCGGATAACCCTAAAGCAATCATAGCATAACTTGTAATATAATAGCTACTTACTATGGTACTTGCAGGTTGTTCTAGCACTACCGTTCTTCCTGCTTGATCTACCAGTTCAATCTCTTCACTTACTTCTTCTACCACAGTCTCTACTACTTCTGTAGTTTCTACACTCTCTGTTGTTTCACTAGGAACAGTTTTAGTTCCACAAGCCATCATTTGTAAACTTAATGCAACTACGATTCCATATACTGCTAATTTTTTAAAACTTAATTTTATCATAACAAACTCCTCTAAAGTGCCAATTCCTGCACCTTTTTCCTAATATATTGATATGCAGATTCTAAATCTATATGGTCTAAATCCACTACAATAACATCTTTTCGAAGCAAGATGGCTTCTAAGTGAGGCATTGCTTCCTTCTTCAAAACAGCAAACACTGTTTTTTCAGAAGCAAATGCCTCTTCTATGCTTTGTAGAAATAACTCACAATTTCTTTCGAATCTACCGATTTCATCGAGAACAATCCAAGGTTTATCACTTTCTATAGCCTGCTTTATACAAGCCACGCCAAAGGTTTCAAAGGTTTCTTCTACTGGTCTAAATCTTGCTTTACCAGTACCAATTTCCACATAGCTAGAAATTGGCTCCATATTAGAAGTCCCAATTTGATTCATTTGATAAGTGCTTCCCTCGAAAAAGCTCTCATATTCCACCGTTACATATCCATCATATTGAGCAGACAAGGCATGTAGTACTCTGTGTAACAAAGTTGTTTTCCCTGTCTTTTTAGAGCCTGTAATGACAATATTATAACTTCTTTCCACATCTAGTCTTTCATCGATATCTCGTAGTTCCCCATAAGAATATACATCTATGGTAACATAGGAATACCTTTTCAAAACCTTCTTACCACCCTCGTCACCGGTTAAAGCCAAGAGTTCTGGTACAAGAGAAGCATGAAACAAAGAAGGGTTTCCCTCTTTGATATGATCTCTTGCCCGTATCCCTTTGGCTCCTGTTCTAGTTTCATCAAACAATCGGTGCATGGTAGCTTTACTAAGGTAAGGCTGATCTGCCACCACAAAGCAAAGATAGTCATCATCCGAAATCTTTCCAGAAATAGCTTCAATCCCTGCTTTAATGGTGTAAGACAAACCCAAATCACTGTCCACACTTGGTATCACAGGTATGGATTTATCTCTAGCAGCCTTTTCAATTTGTTCATACCTAGTAACAACATACAAGCTGCAATCTGCTCGTTCTTTGCTCACTTCTATAAGCATGTCTAAACCATGCTCAAATAAGGCTTTCTTACGATACTGATATAGAAGTTTATTTCCTTCAAATCTTCTACTGCTTCCTGCTGCTAGATAAATTACATGTATCTTACTATCCACTTATTTCTCCATGATTCCTCGCCATACTTTTTCGGCTGTGATTGGAAGCGTAGTATGCCATACCCCTGTTGCATTATAGATAGCATGTGCAATGGCTGGGGATGGTGTATTAATCACAATTTCCCCTACAGACTTTGCCCCAAATGGTCCTGTTGGTTCATAGCTTTCTTCTAATGCTACTCGAAGTTCACATTTATCTAGTCGCGTTGGAACCTTATAGGACATAAAATTATGTTCTACTAATCTTCCTTTTTGGTCATAGGTAATGGATTCACTCAGTGCCATACCAATACCTTGCATCAAACCACCTTCGGTTTGTACTTTCACAAGATTTGGATTGATGGCAGTTCCACAGTCCACTACAGCCACATAATCGAGCAGTTCTACTTGTCCTGTTTCTAAATCCACCTCAATTTCAACCATTCCTACCATAAATGGAGGTGGTGATACTGGGGAAGTATGAGATGCACTTGCTATGGTAGATATACTATTCCCTATCATAGATTTTGTTGCAATATCAAATAGACTTACAGACTGATCTTTTCCTAACACCGAAACTCTTTTTCCATCAAATTCCACTTCATCCAAACTTACATCCAACATAGCAGCCCCAATGTTACAGATTTTGTCACGCAGTTCTGTACATGCCATTTCCACTGCTTTTCCTGTTACATAGGTAGTAGAAGAAGCATAAGAGCCAGAATCATATGGGGATGCATCTGTATCCGCACCGAATACTTCAATATCATCTACCGAACATTCCATACATTCTGCTGCCATTTGAGCTAAGATGGTATCACAACCTGTTCCCATATCTGCTGCTCCAATAGATAGGACATAAAAGCCTTCATCGTTTAATTTCATCGTTGCAGAACCTACGTCTAATCCTGAAATACCAGAACCTTGCATCGCCATAGCTACCCCTGCTGAACGAACTTTCGTAGGAGAAACCTGTCTAGGCTTTGCTTTGTTGTCCCAATCAAACATTTCTTTTGCAGTAGTCATACAACGATCCAAGGCACAAGCCTCTGTTTTTTCGTTATAGTAAGATGGCATCACTTGTCCTTCTTTTACCATATTCATTTCTCGAATCGCTACCGGATCCATCCCTATCTTTGCTGCCAATTCGTTTACAATGCTTTCTACCGCAAAGATTCCCTGTGTAGCTCCATAGCCTCTATAAGCACCTGAGGACTGTACATTGGTATAAACAACATCATAAGAAAAGCGGAAGGCTTCTAGGTTATTGTTATAAAGAGGAATGGATTTATGGGCAGATAAACCTACGGTGGTTGGCCCATGCTCTCCATAAGCACCTGTATTCGATAAGGTCTTTACCGAAAGACCACGAATTCTACCATCTTTCATAGCCCCAATCTTTACGGTTACTTCCATTTCATGTCTAGGAGATGCTGCAATTTGGCTTTCTTTCCTGCTATAAATCATCTTGGCAGCTTTTCCTGTTTTCCAAGTAACAAAGGCTGGATAAATCTCTGCTATGGCTGTTTGTTTTGCTCCAAACCCTCCACCAATTCTCGGTTTTACCACATGCACTTTTGACTTAGGAATATCGAGCGCATTGGCAATAATTCTTCTTAAGTGGAATACAATCTGAGAAGAACTCACTACATGCAAACGGCCATGGGCATCCATTTCCGTATAGGTTCTAAAAGTTTCCATCATGGCTTGGTTACAAGCTTGTGTGTGATACACTCGTTCAAATACCTCATCACAACTAGCAAACACTTCTTCTAAACCACCTTCTTCATGATCTCCTGTTGCACATAAATTTCTTTGATTATCTGCCCCAACTGGACATAGGCTTTCCCAGTTTTCTTCTGGGTGAACTAATACACTATGATCTTTTGCTGTTTTAAAATCAAGCACTGGCTCTAACTCTTCATAACTTACTTTGATCAGTTTCATAGCCTTTTCTACCGATTTCTCATCTACACCTGCTACAATAGCCACAGCATCTCCCACAAATCGAAGTCTTTGATCTAATAGTAATCTATCATATGGAGATGGTTCTGGATAGGTTTGCCCTGCCATAGTAAATCTCTTATTTGGAACATCTTTATAGGTATAAATACATTCAATGCCTGGAACTTTCATAGCAATATTAGTATCAATTTCTGTAATCAAAGCATGGGCATAAGGAGAACGAAGTACTTTTACCACTAAACAATCTCTTCTTGTTACATCATCTACATAAGCAGGTTTTCCAAGTAGTAGCGGCAAAGAATCTTTCTTACGTATGGATTTCCCTACCGATTGAAATGTTTTTGCATTAGACATTTTATTTCTCCTTTCTGTTGTTCAAGAAATGTCTACTATCTAGGAACGCTCGAATTCCTCTAAGCTGACCTTCATAACCAGAGCAACGGCATAGATTCCCTGCCAAAAAGGCACAAATCTCTTCATCACTTGGATCTTCATTTTCTCTTAATAATGCTATGGTATTCATCACTAGTCCTGGATTGCAAAATCCACACTGTTCTGCTCCCTGATCTGCAATAAAAGTAACAAACTCTTCTGCTTCTTTTTGAAGACCTTCTAAGGTTTGTACACTTTGTCCATTAGCACGCACCGCTAAGGTGGAACAAGATAATACTGGATTTCCATTTAACAATACGGTACAAAGGCCACAGTTTCCTGTTTCGCAACCTCTTTTTACACTAAGGCAACCAGAGTCGCGAAGAAAATCAAGCAAGAAAACATCTGCTGCCACATCTGCTTGTATCATTTTGTTGTTTAAATTCATTTTTATTTGCATAACACAGCCTCCATTGCTCTTTTTGCCAATACATAGGCTAATTGTTCTCTATACTCTTTGCTGGCATTTACATTGCTTGCACAAGTTATCTTGGTTTGTATTTCCTTTGCAAAAGAATCTACACAATCAAAGTTATAATTGCCTTTGATCACTTGGGCTCTCATCGGTCTTGCACCGATAGAACAGACATACTCATTACCTTCTAATGCAACAGCACAAGTAAGTAAAGGAAAGTCTGTTTTGGTTTTCCTTACACTTTCATAGGCAAATTTTGCAGTCTTTTTCTCAACGATCAAACGTATAAGGATATCCTTTCGGTAGTCTTGCATTAAAAACTCATCCAAAGGGATCAATCCCTGTCCTACCAATTCTACTTTCGCACCTAGTGCTACAAACATAGTTGCTACATCTGAAAAACCATATTTGCCAAAAATACTTCCGCCAAGAGTTGCGCAGTTTCTAAATTGTACCCCTACAATATGACTTAATGCTTCCTTTATAGCCCCACCTGTATACTGATTTAAACATTCACTAGTTTCTAGACTTCTCAAAGAGACCATAGCTCCAATTTCAAATTGTTCTTCTGTTTCCACAATTTGATCTAAGCCCAAATCACTTAAATCAACTGCCTTTGTAAGATTTCTGTTTTGCATCTTCAGCCAAAGCATTCCACCAATGACTTCACAGTTTTTCTTCTGTACAAGTTCATAAGCTTCTTCTAAGCTAGTGGCTCTTACATATTCACTAATTGTTAACATTTTCTACCTCCATCCTTAGTAGTATAACCAAGTTATTCTTACTTATATTTTTACAGATAAAAAGCCTTTTTGTCAAGGAACACAAAAAGGCCTTCATCATTTATTTAGATATTTCTTTATCCTTTGGTAATACAATGTTAAGTACTATGGCAACAATGGCTGCTGGAACAATCCCAGAACCACCGAAGATCAATCGCACCATTTCTGGCAATCCACTGATTGCTCCTGCATTAGCACCTAAACCATATCCCAAACCTAAGGCAACGGTTACGATTGTAATGTTGCGGTTTGTTAAAGGTTCTTTTGTAATTAACTGAATACCACTCATTACGATAGATGCAAACATAATAACAGCTGCTCCGCCTAATACACTTTGTGGCATAATGGAAAAGATAGCTGCTAACTTTGGAAATAATCCTGCTAGTACTAAGAAAATCGCTCCAATAGATAAGGCATATCTATTTACAATCTTTGTCAAGGTAACCAAACCTACGTTTTGGCTAAACGATGTATTTGGTAACACTCCAAATAAAGCTGCAAAGGCCGAACCTACCCCATCACACATAACAGATCCCGCTAATTCTTTGTCTGTAGCTTCACGGTCCATTCCACCTTCTACTACCGCAGAAACATCACCTAAGGTTTCTACCCCAGTTACTACAAACATAATTAGAATCGGTAAAATAGCTCTAATATCAAACACAGGGGCAACAGGTAAAAATTCAGGTAGTGCAAACCATGCTGCATCTCCCACCTTATTCCATTGAATCACCCAAGCTTTTGTATAAAGGTCACCTGCTTCTGTCATCGCAGTTGTTTCCAAGAAAAATGGTAAGATACTACATAAAATATATCCAAAAATAATACCAAGTAAGATACAAGATGAACTAGCCATTCCTTTTGCAAAGTGCTTTAAGGTTAAAATCACAACCATAACGGTAAAGCCAATAGCTAAATTTTCTAAAGAACCAAAATCCTTTGCTGAACTACCACCAGCAAAAGTGGATACTCCTACCCCAATCAAGGAAAGTCCAATAGCTAGTACCACAGATCCTGTTACTACAGATGGGAAAAATCTTCTAAGTGGCTTTAAAAAGGCACCTAGTACTGTTTCAAAAATACCTCCAATAATAGAAGCTCCCATGATAGCACCATATCCTATGATACCACCGCCCATAACGCCTGCTACACTTGAAAATACTCCAATAAATCCTGAGCTAGTTCCCATAATAATTGGAACTTTACCACCAATCGGTCCGATTGAAAATAATTGTACCAAGGTTACAATTCCTGCAATCAACATAGCATTTTGTAATAAAGATACTTGAATCGCAGCAAATTCTTCTGCTTGCCCTAATCCTGCGCAAATGCTTGTAATAATTAAAATTGGTGTTAAATTCCCAACAAACATAGCTAGTACATGTTGTAATCCTAGTACAATGGCCTGTCTAGTTGGTATTCTCCCTTCAAACTCATAAGGGGATGTCATTTTTTTGTTTACTTTCATCCTTTTCCTCCAAAATCTTATCGGTTTTGTTACAAAATCCTAAAACCCTATATTATATAAGATATCACAAGATTGAATATTTGAAAAGGGGCAAAAAAGGGGCTTTTTTAATTATTTGGTAATAAATCATCTAATTTGCATCCATACAATGCTGTCATACTTGCGACATCAAATGGAGGAACTAAGTTCTTTGTCCTGGTGGATGATAAGAGTGTCCTGTACTTCATGTAATCTGTAAAGGCGAAAATATTTATTAAGCTGTACCCCTTTCCCTCAATGACACAGTAAGAGTGATAACGCCCACTCTCAATTTGCTTAATAAATTCTTTTGTTACATCCGCAATGGTCCTATAACTTAAACCGAAATATTCAGCTAATTCTTTTTTCTTTTTGTAAACATGATTCATAGTAATGATTTCCTTTCTCTCATATACTATGAGTATGAAAAAAAATATAGTTATTCAGAATCAACAAGTAAATAAATTGGCTCGGCTAATCGTTTGTCCATGGCATTGGTAATTGCTTCTTTGTAAGCATCACTGATGCCT
>CAYJHO010000035.1:0-19592 GCA_964369945.1 uncultured Lachnospiraceae bacterium | reverse complement strand
TTAACTTCTCTTTATACTGAGGTTTTTCAAGAGATAATCGAATAATTCTATAATCCTCTGTATCAAAATAAATATTTGATATCTTGTGCCTACCATAGGAATCTAGCTTCATATGGCCATCCATATATTGGCGTAAGTCTTCATACTGTTGAACTGTTAAGTTATATTTTAACTCATATCTTTTAAAAATAGTTTGTACTGACATATTAAACGCTCCTTTGTTTTTTATAGTTTTAATGCTTTCTTAAACTATTAATGCATGAGTCTTGTATTTTATTGCATTAATTTTACATTTAATTTACATAAATGATAAAATATTTACTTGGTATACAGCGGAAGTTCTTCTATCCACTCTGTCTTTATTACAATATAGGGATATTGTGGTGTATTCATCTTTTCTGCCCCTGCAACTGGTCCTAACAAGGAGGTATCGATTAAAATACCATTTTCTGCAAGAAATAACTCATTGATTACCACACTATGACCACTATAACTCTTATAACCATAGCCAATACAAATATAGATAAATTCCTTATCCGAATAGGTCATTTCAAAAGGCTCATCCATTCTTTCTTCTAACAATGGAATTAATTCTTCTGGCATACGATCCTCACTCAATATAGTATACTCTAAGTCCTTTACCTTTTCTCCTGCACCTTCATTGACTAATTCCACTTGGCATGCTGTTAAGAACAACATTGTAATAACCGTTAACATCACTAGTTTTAATTTATTCACCCTTTGCTCCCACTTATTTTTCTTAATTCTATGAAGTTTACTTGAAACTTATTCCAAAAAGGCAATATACTCTTGTAATTCTTTAGCTTTCCCTATATACTCTCCTATGTAGTAAATAAGAAGGATGGTTATTATGTTAAGATTTTTATTAGTTTGTTTTTCTGTTGTCGGATATTTGATTCTATTTATTCCTGCTTTGCTGATTTTTTGGCCATTGCATAAATTTTTCCCTAAAGCTATTGATTATATCAGTTTAAGAATGGTGCAAGCAGTGTTTCGTCTTTGCCTCTTTTTTGCAGGTGTTAAATTAACTGTGATTGGTAAAGAAAATATACCAACCGACCAAGCAGTTCTTTATGTTGGTAATCACTCTAGCTTTTTTGATATTTTAATTACCTATGTTCAATCCAAAAGGCTTCTTGGCTTTATTGCAAAAAAGAGCATGCTTAAAATACCTTTATTAAGCCATTGGATGAGACGGGTTCACTGTCTTTTTATTGATAGAGAAAATGTAAAAGAGGGCTTGAAAATAATTATATCCGCCATCGACAAAATAAAGGCTGGCGTGTCAATTTTTATCTTTCCAGAAGGAACAAGAGCCGAAAACCCAGATGAGATGCTTCCCTTTAAAGATGGAAGTTTTAAAATTGCAGAGAAGAGTGGCGCCCTAATTATCCCAGTTACCTTAGTAAACGCTTCTGCGATTTTCGAAGCACAAGCTCCTAGAGTTAAGCGAAGTCATGTGGTGGTAGAATATGGGAAAGCCATAGATTTTGCATCACTAGAAAAGGAACAAAAAAAGGCCATTGGTTCTTATGTTCAGTCTATCATTCGAGAAACTTACACAAAAAACAAGGGCCTCTTGTAATTATTCCGTATCAAGCATAGTAACACGCTTGATATGCATAGCAAGATATACTAGTTCATTTTCTTCAATACGTAGTCCATATGTTTGCAATAACATATGGGCTATTTTTTTACAGCAAAGGTACTCCCTATAGTAATTATTTTTGATGAGAGCTACTAACTCCCTATCCTGTTCTTGTAATAAATTACTATGGAACACTCGATATGCAAAATACTTCAAGTGAGTAATAAATCTTAAAAAGTGAAACGAATTTTCATCAAAATTTATTCCATATTCAAAGCGAATAATATTTAAAATCTTGTTGATAAATTCTACTACCTTTAAGGTTTCTTCCATGGTATTATCGGATTTTGCATCAATAATATGGAGAGCTAAACTTGTAATTTCTTCTTCTGAAAGAGATAGCTTTAGTTTCTTTTCCATAATAGCAGATGCATGTAATGCAACTTGATATTCCTCCGGATAAAACCGCTTCACCTCCCAAGATAAAGCATTTCTATATACTCTCTTTTTACCTTCCTTTGCATTTGCATAATACATACAATCTAAGAGCGGTAACATTATACTCTCATCTAGCTTTTCTCCTAGACTTAATCTAGCATGTGCCATAATTTCTTGGCATGTTTCATAATACTGCTTTGGCACTTCTTTTAACTTCTCTTGAATTTTTTCATAAATTACTTGCGATTTAATTTTCATGATGATTCACTAGTTGGTGCACTAATTCTTCAAACGCCATCCCATGCGATGCTTTAATTAAAATAGTATCCCAAACAAAATTCTCCATACCATATTTTTCTATAAACTCTTCCTTTGTTTCAAAATAAAGGATATTCACATCTGTTTTTTCCTCTATCGCTGATTCATATATATGCTTTGCAAGATTTCCGATACAAATAAGTCGATTAATTTGAGATTGTGCAGCAAATTTACCAAGCTTTTGATGTAGTTCTACTTCCTCTTCCCCTAGTTCAAACATATCGCCTAATATGGCTGTTTTATTTCCAATTGCCATTTCTAATAATTTAAGCGCTGATTGCATAGAATTTGGATTGGCATTATAACAATCGTCTATTATTGTAGTACGTTTAGTAAAGATAATATTACTTCTACCATCTACTGCCTTGCTTTTATGAATACCTTTTATGGCATCTTCTACGGTCATTCCCAGTGCCTGTGCAACACAGATTGCTGCCATTGCATTCATCACCATATGCACTCCTGGTAAGCCAATGTTACCTTCATAATCATGACCAAAGGCTTTCACACTATAATCACTGCCCACTAAACCATGACTATGAACCTCTGTTACACTCACATCAAAGCTAGGGTCATGACCAAACCTTAATACTTTCTTAACGCTTTCAGCTTGTAGCTTACCAAGTTTTTCGTCATCCCCATTTAAGATTAAAGTTCCATTCTCGTGTAAGCCTTCTAAGATTTCTAATTTCGCTTTTAATACTCCGTCTCTGTCCCCTAATTGTTCTAAATGGCAGTCCCCAATATTCGTAAGTACTGCGATATTTGGCTTTGCAATTTGAGTTAATCTAGACATTTCTCCAAAGTCACTAATTCCCATTTCTACTACAGCTACTTCATGCTCTTCTCTAATCTTTAACAAAGTTAATGGTAGTCCCACTTCATTATTGAAATTACCTTCGGTCTTATGTACATGATAATGATAAGATAGGGCCGATGCAACAATTTCTTTGGTACTTGTCTTTCCTACACTTCCTGAAATCCCAATGATAGGAATCTCTAATTGCTCTCGGTAAAAGCTTGCCAGCTGTTTTAATGCTATAAAACTATTCTTTACTAAGATATAAGGGATATCTACTTCAGGTTCCTTTTCACAAATAACAAGTGCTGCTCCTGCTTTTGCTACTTGAGGAATAAAATTATGGCCATCTACTCGCTCACCTTTTGTAGCAATAAAAACAAAATTTTCTTCTATTAATCTAGAATCAATTACAACTCCTTTTAAAGGCTCGTTCTTTTCTGTTTTTCTATACTCTTCTTTTTGTAAGTCACTTCCTAAACATGTTGCAACACTTTCTAATGTAATACCTTTCATGACCGTTCCTCTCTATCTGCTGATTTCAATTAATCGCTCACATAATTCTCCATAGTTCATTCCGATAGCAGCTGCTTCTTGTGGCAATAATGATGTTGGTGTCATCCCTGGTAATGTATTCGCTTCTAAGCAATAAATTTCACCTGTTTCTGATAATAAAAAGTCCATTCTTGCATAGCATTTTAATCGCAATGCTTTAAATACATCTTCTGCCATTTTTTGCATTTGTATTGTTATGGTATCCTCTAAGTCTGCAGGACAAGTTTCAATAGCACTTCCTGCTTGGTATTTATTTTTATAATCATAAAACCCTTCAATTGGCGCTATTTCGATCACAGGTAAGGCCTCCCCATCAATCACCCCTACACTAAATTCTCTTCCTAAAATGTATTGCTCTATGATAATTTCATGGTCATAGCAAAAAGCATCTGCTTTTGCCTTTTCGTAATCTTTTGCTTCAAAAACCAAATAAGTTCCTACACTAGATCCACCATTACAACACTTTACTACTAATGGAAATGGTACCGTGTGTGGATCTTCTTCTCCCTTTTTCAATGCAATTCCTTTTGGAGTGTTGATTCCATATTGGTAAAATAATTCTTTTGATAAAGCCTTATCCATTGCAATTGCGCTACTGATATGATCCGTTCCTGTGTATCGAATCCCCATAAGGTCAAAGTAGGCTTGAATCTTGCCATTTTCACCTTCCGCACCATGCAATGCCATAAAAACTACATCTGCTTCTTGGCATAAGGCAATTACATTTGGACCAAAAAAGCAAGTTTTGTAGTCTGGCCTCATCGCTATAATACTTTCTATGTCTGATTCTTCTTCTGTTACTCCCTTTGTTTCTATCTTCCAATCTATTTGCTTTTCAAAAATATCTTCTGACATTTCACCTGTATATCCAAGAAACACATCTAATAATATAAGCTTATGACCTCTTTCTCTAAGTGCATGGTAAACACCTGTTCCCGAACTAATGGAAACTTCTCTCTCTGAACTAATTCCCCCTGCTAGTACAACGATTTTCATGTATCTCTCCTCTGTTTTTTTATCCTTACTCTATAGTATATAGTGTTTTTATGAAAATTTCCATTCATTTTTATTTGACAAGTGCAATTATTTATGCTATTTTGATAAAAAGATAAACTGTCGAGAAAGAATAGTAAATATATAACGAAACTTACAGAGAGCTGCCGTAGCTGAGAGTGTAGCAAGGAAGTATATATTGAATGGTCTTTTGAGGGTGGCCCGAAATCTTAGGATAGTAGGCGTCAACGGGTACTGAGCTCGTTATCATTCAGCATCAAAGTGGCTCTTTGTGAGCAAGTTGAGTGGTACCGCGATTATATGAATTATAAGCGTCTCATACAATAGTATATTGTGTGTGGCGCTTTTTTTAATTAAAGTATGAAAGAATGAGGAAAAATTTATGAAAAAGAAATTACTTGGTCTCTTATTAACAACTATGATGTGTACTACATTATTTGCCTGTGGAACAGAGGAAGTATCAGATACAGCTTCTACTAGTGATCAAGCTTCTAACGAAATGTATACCATAGGAATCAATCAATTTGGTGATTTTGGTTCTCTTGATAACTGCCGTACTGGCTTATTAGAAGGTCTTTCACAAGAAGGTTTTGTAGAAGGTGAAAACTTGACTGTTTTATATGAAAATGCTCAAACAGACACAGGAACAGCAGGACTTATTTCAGATGGCTTTGTTTCTCAAAATGTAGATATGATTTGTGCCATTGCTACTCCAAGTGCAGGAAGTTCTTTTACCGCAACTATGGATACTGACATTCCAGTAATTTATACCGCTGTAACAGATCCTATCTCTTCAGGCTTTGCAAACGAAGATGGCAGCCCTGCTGGAAATATCACAGGAACCAATGACAAATTGCCAGTAGAAGAGCAGTTAAAGATGATTCGTGAGATTTTACCAGAAGCAAAAACCATTGGTATTATTTATACCACAAGTGAATCAAACTCAGAATCAGCTATTGCAGAATATGAAGCCTTAGTAGGAGAGTATGGTTTTACCTTAGAAACCATTGGAATTAATACTTCTGCTGATATCCCATTAGCAGTTGATAACTTAGTTACAAAAGTAGATTGTATCAACAACTTAACAGATAATACGGTTGTGCAATCACTTGCTATCGTATTAGAAAAAGCAAATGCTGCTAATATCCCTGTTTTTGGCAGTGAAGAAGAACAAGTAAAAGCAGGTTGTGTGGCATCTGTAGGCATTGATTATGTACAACTAGGAATTCAAACTGGTAAAATGGCAGCTGAAATTTTACGCGGAGAAGCTAGTGCTTCAGAAATGAATTTTGAAAAAGTTTCAGATTTTGGTTTGTATATTAACGATGCAGCTGCTAGTAATTTAAACATTGCAATCGATGAAGATTATGCAAATACAGCAGTGGTACGATTTGATACCATTGCAGAATAAGAAAACCATCAGATAATAAACTGATTTGGTTACAAGTTGGAGGGACTATGGGAATAGTAATTGGCGTATTAGAACAAGGATTTATTTATGGAATCATGGCACTTGGTGTCTATATTACCTATAAAATATTAGATTTTCCAGATTTAACGGTGGATGGCAGCTTCCCTTTGGGTGCCGCTGTTACAGCGGTGCTTTTATCAAATGGTTTCAACCCTTACCTTGCCGTATTATTATCCTTTTTTACTGGTATCTTGGCAGGAATTTGTACTGGCTTAATTCATGTAAAGCTAAAAGTAAGAGATTTGCTTTCTGGTATTATTATGATGACAGCTTTATTTAGTATTAATCTTAGAATTGCTGGAAGAGCTAATGTCCCTCTTTACAAAGAAGATACGGTATTTCAAAATGATTTTTTGGATGGTATCTTTGCCCCAATAAAAGAATATCAAGTAGTACTCATTGCACTTGCTTTTGTTTTATTTGCCAAGCTTTTGTTAGACCTTTATTTAAAGACAAAATCTGGATTTCTACTACGTGCAGTAGGGGATAACCAAACCCTTGTTACAAGCCTTGCCAAAGACCAAGGATTAGTAAAAATTATAGGTTTAGCCATAGCAAATGGATTAGTAGCCATGAGTGGTAGCTTATTATGCCAACAACAACGTTTCTTCGAAAGTTCTATGGGAACAGGAGTTATTATCATTGGTCTAGCTAGTGTTATCATTGGAATAAACGTATTTAAAAACTTCACCTTGATTAAGGCAACCTTGGCAGTTATTATAGGTTCTGTTATTTATAGAGCTTGCTTAGCACTTGCTATTATGGCCGGTTTATCTGCCAGTGACTTAAAATTAATTACTGCATCACTATTTTTAATCATCCTAGTTATCACTATGGATAGAAAGAAGAGGGCAAAGGGCAATGCTTGAATTACAATCAGTAAGTAAATACTATAATCCTGGCACCGTAAATGAAATGTGCCTTTTTCATGACTTTAACCTAAGTGTTCAAAAAGGTGATTTTGTATCTGTCATTGGAAGTAATGGATCAGGAAAAACATCTATGCTCAATATGATTTGTGGCAGTATTCCCATAGATTCTGGTTCTATATTAATAAATGAGAAGAATATTACAAAGCAAAAAGAATATAAAAGAAATCAAATCGTAGGAAGAGTGTTTCAAAATCCATCCCTTGGAACTAGTCCTGGAATGAGCATTTTAGAGAATATGTCTCTTGCAGATAATAAAGGACAAATTTTCAACCTTCTTCCTGGTACTAACAAGAAGAAAATAGACTATTACCGTGACCAATTAAAGACTTTAGGTCTTGGCTTAGAAGATAAGCTCCATGTAAAGGTTGGATCTCTATCTGGTGGTCAAAGACAGGCTATGGCCCTTTTAATGGCAACTATGACACCTCTAGAATTTTTGATTTTAGATGAACATACGGCAGCACTAGACCCTAAGACAGCCGATTTAATTATGGAAATTACGAATAAAATTGTTAAAGAAAAGAATCTAACTGCCATTATGGTAACCCATAACTTACGCTATGCTCTTCAATATGGAAACCGTATAATTATGATGCATCAAGGTAATATTGTTTTTGATAAAGCAGGAGAAGAGAAGAGTAGTACTAAAATAGAAGAAATACTAGGAATGTTTAATGAAATCAGTATCGAATGTGGAAACTAACAGGAAACGAATAGCAGTAGCACTCAGTGGTGGCGTAGATAGTGCCACCACTGCTTATTTATTAAAGCAACTTGGGCATGATGTCTTTGGTCTTACGATGAAGGTATTTCCTGAGTTTAAAGTAGAAGATGCAAAGAAGGTGGCAGAAGCCTTAGGAATAGAACACTATGTTTTAGACTTTACCAAAGAGTTTGAAGATTTTGTTATTGAGCCATTTATCCAGCAATATCTCAGTGCTGCTACACCAAACCCTTGCATTATGTGTAATAAGAAATTGAAATATGGTTTACTTTTAGATAAAGCCTTATCACTAGGTGCTGATTTCTTAGCATTAGGGCACTATGCTGATATCTCTTATCACCAAGAGACAAAATGCTATCAATTAAGAAAGTGCAGCAATAGAAGCAAGGATCAATCTTATGTACTTTATCATTTAAAGCAAGAACAATTAAAGCATATCCTTTTACCTCTTAATTCTATAGAAAGCAAAGAAAAAGTAAGAGCAATTTTAAAAGAAGCAATACCTTCTTATTCACAAAATAAGGATAGTATGGGAATATGCTTTATTCCAGATGGAAATTTTTCTCATTATATCAAAAGCAAAAGAAATCTAGATGATACAACAGGGAATTTTATTACAAAAGAGGGTGAAATATTAGGTACTCATCAAGGTATTCACCGTTATACGATTGGGCAAAAGAGAGGCTTAAACCTTACAAAAGACAATCGCTACTTTGTCTACCAGATGGATAAAGACAAGCATACGATTATGGTAACTGAAAACGAAAATGATTTGTATACAAAAGAAATAAAGCTTATAGATGTAAGTTTTACCCATCCAAAGTATAGAGAAGAAGCAGAACTTAAAATCATCACTAAAATTTGTCAATGGGGATATGATTTAAATGCTACACTCTATCCTCTAGAAGAAAACACAGCACTACTAGTCTTTGATCAGCCCGAGAGAGCTCCAAGCCCTGGACAGGCTGCCGTGTTTTATCTAGGAGATGAGATCATTGGTGGTGGGACTATCCTATTAGGATAGTCCACATCCATTACAAGCAATGCAATCATTGCTTGCATTACAATCATTGCTCACAAAATTCTTGGCAGTTTCCGTCATTGCAGTTCCTCCAAGTGCAGTTTCTCTTAGTTCACTTGGTAGGCGTTTTCCTACTTGCAGCATAGCTAATAAGATTTCATCAAAGGGAATCCTCTGCCTTACTCCACTAAGGATAATTTGAGCACAAGTAAGAGAATTTGAAGCACCCATTGCATTACGACTCTGACATGGACATTCCACCAAGCCAGCAATGGGATCACAAACCATTCCTAATAAATTCATAAGTGCCATAGATGCGGCATCTAGACATTGCTTTGGAGTACCTCCAAATAAGTCTGTTGCCATAGCTGCCGCCATTGCACTTGCCACTCCTACCTCTGCTTGACATCCTCCCACAGCACCAGAAACTGTTGCATTTCTCATGGCTAAATACCCAATGGCAGAAGCTGTAAATAAACTGTCTATCACCTCTTCATAGTCTAAATCATAATTTTCATACAAAGAAACCAAGACACCTGGAACCACTCCAGAAGCACCAGCAGTAGGAGCCGCTACAATTTGCCCCATAGATGCGTTTACTTCTAAAACTCCCATGGCATATTGGATCGCTTTTCCTACTACATTACCACATATATTTTCTCCCTTAGAAAAGTGAGCCTCCAATTTCTTTGATTCCCCACCGATTAAACCACCCATAGAAATATGCGGCTCAACAATCGGACTATGACAGGCCTTTTTCATAATTTCAAAAGCGGTCTTCATCTTCTGATTAATTTCATCCTCTGACTTTTCTGTATATTTCATTTCTCTTATTTTCATAATCTCTGAAATACTTTTGCCTTCTTCTTGACAAAGTTCTAATAATTGTTTTGCTGATTTAAAGTCCATCTACTTCCTCTTCCTATATTTGCACTAACATAGTGTTAATAACAAATTTGTTTTCCTTGATACATGCCACAATTTCCTCTGGAATATGTTCATCCGATTCTACAAAGCTATAAGCAGTTGAGCCTTTTTCTTTTCGGAATAAACGCATATAAGCAATGTTTACCATTTCATCACTAAGACACTTGGAAATATGTGCTACCACCCCTGGTTTGTCTTCATGTATCACAATAAGAGCGCAGTATTCTCCAGAAAAATCTACTTTAACTTCATCAATTTTAACAATACGAACTTTTCCTCCTCCAATGGATTCTCCTCGAACCCTAAGTACCTGATTTTCATAGTTTTCTATACATAAATCAACGGTATTTGGGTGAAAATCATTATCTTCGTCATTTTCAATAAATATAATTTCTATTCCTTGTTCTTTTGCAAGATCAAAAGAATCCCTAATTCTTAAATCATCTGTATCAAAACCCAAAATACCACCAACTAAGGCTCTATCTGTACCATGACCTCTATATGTCTTAGCAAAAGAACCATATAAAGTAAATGTAACCTTCTTAATTTTTCCAGGCATCATTTTGTATGCCAAAAGAGCTATCGATACTGCACCTGCAGTATGAGAACTGGATGGTCCCACCATATTAGGACCTATTACATCAAATACACTAATAAAAGGCATATATTATCCTCACTTTTCTTCCATGAATTCTATCAAATTATAGGTTATCTAACAGAAGTTTACAAGCCTTTTCACGCATTTGTTTGACAGTCTTTTTTCTGCGTGTTACATTAGTGATAAATAAGCTAGTGATAGAAATGGAGATTATAATGAGTATTACAAATATGTTTCAATTTATTCAAGAGAGCCCTAGTGCATTTCATGCCATTGAAAGCTCAAAAAAAATACTACTTCAAGATGGTTTTTCAGAATTAAGAGAAACTCAATCATGGAATTTAGAAAGAGGAGGAAAGTATTTTGTTACTAGAAATGATTCTTCCCTCATTGCCTTTGTACTTCCTATGGATCCTTTTAAAGGATTTCATATCATAGCAAGCCACAGTGATAGCCCAAGCTTTAAATTAAAAGAAAATGCAGAAATGACTGTAGAAAACTGTTATGTAAAATTAAATGTTGAGCGCTATGGTGGAATGATTATGTCAACATGGTTTGATCGCCCTCTTTCCATTGCAGGAAGAGTTTTCGTAAAACAAGGAAATGACTTAATCTCTAAATTAGTCCATATTGAGGAAGATTTACTAATCATTCCTAATTTAGCCATTCATCAAAATAGAGATGCAAATGACGGAATGAAATACAATGCGCAACTTGATGTTTGCCCACTAGTTAGTACCAATGTTTCTAAAGATATGATTCTTTCTTATGTTGCAAAGAACTTAAATGTATCTATAGAAGATATCTTAGGACAAGATTTATTTCTTTATGTAAGAGAAGAAGGTAAGATTGTAGGTATGGAGCAAGACTTTATTCTTTGCCCTCGCCTCGATGATTTAGCTTGTGCTTATCTAAGCTTAGAAGCTTTGTTAGATAGTAGCGCAAAGGATTATGTAACTATGAGCTTTATCCTAGATAATGAAGAGGTTGGTAGTGGTACCAAGCAAGGAGCCGATTCTGATTTTATTAAAAACACCTTAAAAAGAATTACCTATAATTTAGGTGGTAATGAAGAAAATTATATGCAAGCAGTTGCAAATAGCTTTATGGTTTCTGCCGATAATGGACATGCACTTCATCCAAACTATACTGCTAAGGCAGATCCAACCAATCGACCAGCTTTAAATAAGGGCATTGTGCTTAAATTTGCAGCGAACCAGAAGTATACTACCGATGCATATAGTGCTAGTGTCATAAAGAAAATTTGTATGGATTCGAATGTTCCTTACCAAACTTTCTTTAATCGCTCCGATACCATGGGCGGTTCTACCTTAGGAAATATTGTAACCAGCCAAGTCTCTGTTGCCGCTGCTGATATTGGCTTACCACAATTTGCTATGCACTCAGCAGTAGAATCAGCAGGTGCTTTAGATATTTCTTTTATGAAAACTTTTATGACTGAGTTTTATAATAGCTAAAACAGCATATACTATCATAAGTATTCTTTGAAAGGCGATGCTTTTATGAACAATCAAAAAGCAGAAAACTTATTAAATTTAGCTGTCGATACCCCTCCTGAATTACGTCGAAAATCAACGAATTTACAGGAAGCGTATTCCCCCTTGTCTGAAAGTTATGAATTGATCGTAAAGTATAATAATAGTTTAGATAGCCTGCAATCTATGGGAGTACAAATCCAATATTTGATTGCAGGCTATGCTATTTTATTAGTTCCTGAATCCTCACTTAGTGCTGTCTTAGATTTTCCTAATTTAGAGTATGCAGAAATCCCGAAGAAACTATATTTCTCAGACAGCTTAGCAAAAGCCAAGTCCTGTATCTTGCCTGTCACGATTAATAGCCCCTTTTTGAGTGGAGAGGGAACCTATACTGCCATTATTGATTCTGGAATTGATTATACGCTTCCTAATTTTCTCACAGCCCGTGGAACTACTAGAATAGAAGCTCTATGGGATCAATCTCTTTCAACGTCTCAAAATTACCCAGCTCCTGCTGGCTATCTTTCAGGAAGACTTTATCCTGAAGAAGAGATTAACAAGGCACTAGCATCAGAAAACCCGTTTTCTATTGTCCCTTCCTTCGATGATACAGGGCATGGAACAGCAGTGGCAGGTATTGCCGCATCAAGCCAAGTGGATGGATATAGTGGGGTAGCACCTAATACCAAACTTATTATTGTTAAACTTGGGAATTCAAGTCTTAATAGCTTTCCACGAACGACACAGCTTATGACAGCTTTAGATTTTGTAGTCAAATATGCAAAAGAGCGCAATCGTCCAATTGCCATCAATTTAAGTTTCGGAAATAATTATGGTCCCCATAATGGCACTTCCTTATTAGAACGATTTCTAGATAATATCAGCGAAATTGGAAGAAATGTTATTTGTGTCGCCAGTGGGAATGAAGCTGCAAGCAGTGGGCATTACCGTGGAAACGTAGAAGACAATCGTATACACAGTGTGGAGTTTTCTGTCGGCAAATTCGAAGTCGGACTTAATTTACAAGTTTGGATGGATTATTCTGATCATTATGAACTACGATTAATTTCTCCCTCTTTGGATTCTTTCACCTTAGATTCTGCACGAATCGGATCTCGTAGCATTCAACTAGAAGAGACCAACCTACTTTGTTATGTTGGAGAAGCTAGCCCTTACTCTACCAATCAAGAAATATACTATGATTTTGTTCCTTCCAATTCGTATATTAATAGTGGTATTTGGAAATTAGAAATAATTCCAAGAACCATAAAAAATGGCTTTTTTAGACTTTACCTCCCTTCTGCAATTACCAGAGGATTAGAAACGAAGTTTCTAACACCAAATCCAGATACTACCTTAACCATTCCTTCTAGTGCTAGTAGAGTGATTGCAGTAGGTGCCTATGATCCTTCTTTAAATTCTTATGCTGATTTTTCAGGAAGGGGTTACGAAAACACAAATAGTCTTCAACTCTCTACGCTTCCAGGAGTCGTAAGACCTACTATCGTGGCTCCTGGAGTAAATATTCTTGTTCCAACGCCTAGAGGAAGTTACACAAGCGTTTCTGGTACATCTTTCGCAAGCCCCTTTGTCACAGGAAGTGCTGCCCTTATGATGGAATGGGGCATTGTAAAAAATAATGATCCCTTTCTATATGGTGAGAAAGTAAAAGCCTCTTTTATAAAAGGTGCCAAACTTCTTTCTCAAACAGAAAGATACCCAAACAATAAATTCGGTTTTGGAGCTCTTTGTTTATCCGAAAGTTTTTCATTTGAAAATTATGAATAGAAAATAAATTCTAGAACATAATAAGTACAGATGAATGATTTGGATAACCAGGAGGATGGCAAATGGAAAAACACAATAATAGTAAAAGCAATCAAAAAAAGGAGAAAGCTGTAATCATTGGATCTGCTCTATTAGTATTAGCAGCTATGACTGTTACAGCACTTTATGTAAACTCACTTTCCGTACCCGAGCATAAACTTGTAGAAGATATTGCACCAGAGGAATCTTTTCACTATGATTTTCAAGTAGTAGATTCTGGAGCTGTCGATAATCCAAGTATTACAGATGAGCTAGAAACAACGGAATCTGTAGAAAGTGATCGCCCAAATAGCACCATCGAAGAGAAAAGTACAGGTGGTACAAAAGCAACATTTGAAGATTCTGAGACTGAAACAAGCACAGAAGAAATTCTAGACCAAACTGTAATGTCAGAAATGGTTGAGAATTCTATGCTTAGCTTTGATGGATCACGAGTTGAATGGCCAATGGAATCTCATTTTGAAGTGATTATTCCTTATAGCATGGAAAACTTAGTCTACTTTGAAACCCTAGATCAATACAAACTAAATGAAGCAATGATTATTCAGGCTGAACTAGGGACACCAGTCTATGCTATTGCACCAGGTAAGATTACCAATAAATATTGGGATGAAAAAACAGGCTGGACCTATGAAATGGATATGGGTGGCGGATTTAAAAGCTATTATGGACAATTAGAAGATTTACAAAAAGAAACTGAAATCTATGTAGCAGAAGGAGATATCTTGGGGTACATCGCAAATCCTACCAAGTACTTTGCTAAAGAAGGTACAAATCTTTACTTTGCTATGACCAAAGATAACACACCAATTTATCCCCTAGAATTTGTAGAATAAAAAAGATAAAGCAAGTTTAGAGTATCTTCTCTTCACTTGCTTTTTTCGTGCTCTCATACTATAATGTACATATTATTTTGAAGAGAAAAGAGGATCCATATTGATTAACAATAGACAACAAGACTTCTTATGCTATAGAGAGCAATACAAAACATTTATTTACGAAGCATACAACTATGATATTTTAGATTCTTCCATAGAAATTACTTATCATTTTACCATCGATGGTCTCATTTCTTTCCATCCTACTTGGTCCATTCCTCTTAAAGAAATATTTGCTTATTCGAAGGAGAAAGTGGAACAACTTATTTTTTCTTTGGGAATGGTAGAATTAATTAGTTATTGGAAAACAGTTGCAAGCAAGAAACTAGTAATTGCATGTGGATATCTAAACGAAGAGCAAATTTCTTGGTGGAAAAAGCTATACTTTCATGGATTAGGAGAGTTCTTTTATTTAAATAATATTACTTGTACTCAAGAAGACTTTATGGAAATTACTTGTGAAAAAGAAGAAAATTTTCCTATTACTTCTCCTGTAGACTCACTTGATTGCGATGTCTCTAAAGTAATGATTCCTGTTGGAGGTGGTAAAGATTCTACCGTTAGTATAGAAGTCTTAGCTAATAGTGAATATCAGCGATACTGCTATATTATCAATCCTAGAAAAGCCACCCTAGAAACGGTAGAAACCGCAGGCCTTATGGAAGGAACACTATTTGCAAAGCGTAGGTTAGATCAAAACTTACTTGAACTAAACCGCAGAGGCTTTTTAAATGGCCATACGCCATTTTCTGCTATTGTAGCTTTTTCTAGTGTATTAACTGCTTATGTAAATGGAATTTCCTATGTGGCATTGTCCAATGAATCAAGTGCTAATGAATCCACCGTAGAAGGTAGTTCTGTAAACCATCAATACTCTAAGAGCTTTGAGTTCGAACAGGATTTTAGAGAATATGAAGCAGCCTATATTCAAACAAAGGTAAGTTATTTTAGCTTTTTACGACCATTGTCAGAATTACAAATAGCTCATATTTTTTCTAGTTTAGAAAAGTATTATTCTGTTTTCAAGAGCTGTAATGTAGGAAGTAAGACTGATATCTGGTGTGGGCATTGCTCGAAATGTCTATTTGTTTATATCATTATGTCACCCTTCATTTCAAGAGAGGATTTAATCTCTATTTTTGGTCATGATTTATTAAATGATGAAACTTTGCTTCTAGATTTTGAAAAACTTACTGGTCTCTTACCAGAAAAACCATTTGAATGTGTTGGTAGTAGGGATGAAGTATGTACGGCTCTTAGTAGTACCCTTTCACAGTACGAAGAAAGTTTCGAAAATCTGCCATACTTATTACAGCATTTTGTAAATAAAGTAGACTATAAACAGTTTAATATGGCAAATTACCAAAGTCATTTTGAACAAGAACACTACCTACCAGAACCTCTGTTAGCGTTATTAAAAAGAAAGTTGAAAGAATTATCGTGAAAGATATCATAAATCAGTTAATCAAACATAAAAAAGTTCTAATATTAGGATTTGGAAGAGAGGGGAAGTCAAGTTTTCATTATTTCAAGAAACTTGCTACCTATTCCCAACTTGATATTGCAGATGTATTAGATACGAGACCAGACATATCCATAGAACATAATTATATAGGCGGAAGCTCTTATCTAGATTGTTTAGAAGACTACGATATCGTGATAAAAAGCCCAGGTATTGTTCTTCCAAAACATGCCAATGAATACTCTTGTATGATTCGCTCTCAAACAGATCTTTTTTTACAAGCTTATCGCTTACAATGTATTGGAATTACAGGAACTAAGGGGAAAAGCACTACTTCCACCTTACTTTATCATATCTTAAAACAAGCAGGTGTGGATTGCTTGCTTGCTGGTAATATTGGTATTCCTGTCTTTGATATCGAGGATTCTATAAAAGAAAATACTTGCATTATATTAGAGCTATCCTGCCATCAATTAGAGTATACAAAATTTGCTCCATCCACTTCTATTTTGCTAAATATATATGAAGATCATCTAGATCATTATGGTTGCTTTTCTAAATATGAGAGAGCTAAGCAAAATATTTATCTATATCAGCAAAAAGGAGATTTATTATATTGTAGTGAACAAGCAAAACCAAGGGAAGGCACTTGCCCTTCACAAGTAATTGAAGTTACGGATAGCATCTTACCGTTTCATCGCTTAAAGGATTTAGCTGATGTGAAACTAAGAGGTTTACATAATAAATTAAACTGTGCTTTTGTTTATCATATTTGTCAAAGATATCATATCAGTGATTCCGATTTTGTTTCCTACCTATGTAGCTACGAGCCATTGCCTCATCGTTTACAATTTGTTGGTACCGTAGATCATATTGACTACTATGATGATTCTATTTCTACTACGGTAGAATCTGCAATCCAAGCAGTAGAAAGCATTGAAAATGCCAGTATCTTATTATTGGGTGGTATGGATAGAGGAATTGACTATAGTGAGTTAATTGAGTACTTGAAATCATCTAAATTAGATTATGTGTTATTTATGTATGAATCTGGCTTGAAAATGTATGAATGTATTAAAAATTTTGAAAGTAGCACAAGTTCTTATTTATATTTTGCCAATTTGCATGAAAGTATTGCTTGGGTAAAACAACATGCGGGCAAAGGAACTGCTTGCATTTTATCTCCAGCATCTGCTAGTTACACAGATTTTAAGAATTTTGAGGAGAGAGGTAGAGTTTTTCAATCTCTAGTGATAGAAATTTAGAAACTACTATTGACAGACACGGATTTTTCCTATAAACTAATAAGGAATTTTCCAACATAAGATACAATAGGATTGTTTAAAAGGAGGTGCTGCAAAATGAAAATGACATTTCAGCCAAAGAAAAGATCAAGAGCCAAAGTTCATGGATTCAGAGCTAGAATGAGTACTCCAGGCGGAAGAAAAGTTTTAGCCGCTAGACGTGCTAAAGGAAGAAAAAAATTATCGGCATAAAATCTTCTTAGGTCACAGCAATGTGGCCTATTTTTTCTATTGCCAATAAAAGAAAAGAGAAAGAGGATTTAAAATGATTTTTTCAGATTCTCTAAAAAAGACTGCAGATTTCCAAAAAGTCTATAAAAATGGTAAGTCTTACGCAAATAAGTATTTTGTAATGTATGTGTTGGAAAATGGGACAAGCCAAAATAGAGTAGGAATTTCTGTCAGTAAAAAAGTAGGAAACAGTGTCATAAGACACAGAGTTACAAGACTCATAAGAGAAAGCTATCGATTACACGAAGGAATATTCAATAATGGTTTGGATATTGTAATTGTAGCGAGGCAGAGTGCGGCAACCGTCGATTTTTACCAGGTTGATAGTGCGCTCTTACATCTAGCAAAACTTCAATCTATCATCAAAGTCTATTTTTCTTTTGATAGGTAGATAGAAAGAATTTCGTATTTATGATGAAAAGACTACTAATTAAAATAATTAACATTTATAGGATTTATATTTCGCCTTTAAAAACAACATCATGTCCATATATTCCCACTTGCTCACAATACGGCTTAGAGGCAATAGAAAAATATGGTGCATTTAAAGGCTTATTTTTAACTATCTGGAGAATATTAAGATGTAATCCATTTTCCAAAGGTGGTTATGATCCTGTGCCTTAATGATGAGGAGGTTTCATGCAAGGTATTTTATTAACACAAGATTCAGGTTTCTTAGGACCAATCGCATGGGTATTTGGTCAAATTATGAATGCTATTTTCAATCTATTAGATACCATTGGTATTCCTAATATTGGATTAGCTATCATTTTATTTACAATTGCAGTTTATATTTTAATGTTACCTATGACTATCAGACAGCAAAAATTTTCGAAATTGCAAAGAAAAATGCAACCTGAGATTCAAGCTATTACAAAAAAGTACAAAGGTAAAAACGACCAAGCTTCCGTGATGAAAATGCGTTCTGAAACGCAAGCAATCTACGACAAATATGGAACTTCTCCAAGTGGCTCTTGTTTACAATTACTAATTCAAATGCCAATTTTATTCTCTCTATATCCTGTTATCTATGCAATTCCTGCCTATGTAACAAAGATTAAGGATGTATATATTGGGCTAGTTGAGCAATTAGTTACTGTACCAGGTGTTGATACTATTTTACAAGGATTTTCTAGTGCATCTAGATATGCAGGCCAATTTACCAATGAAGAATTTTTAGCAGGAAATACAGAATATATTCAAAATACCTATATCGACTGTTTAAATGTTGCTTCTACTGCAGAATGGGAACTTTTAGCTGCAGAATTGCCTAACCTTTCAACAGAAATACTTGCTACGCAAGAAATCATTTCAGGCTACAATAGTTTCTTAGGCTTGAATATTGGTAACTCTCCAAGCTTTATTATTACAGAAGCATGGGGAAGTGGTGATATCTTAATGTGTGTTGCTGCTTTAATGATTCCTTTCTTAGCTGCCTTAACACAATGGATCAACGTAAAGTTAATGCCTCAAGTAGCTCCTAGTACAGATGGTGATCAAACAGCTAATACTATGGCAAGTTCTATGAAAACTATGAATACTGTAATGCCGCTTATGTCAGCCTTTTTCGTATTTACCTTCCCTTCAGGTATTGGTTTATACTGGATCGGTGGTTCTGTCGTTCGTAGTGTACAACAAGTATTAATTAATAAGCACTTAGACAAAATTGACTTTGATGCTTTGATTGAAAGTAATAAAGAAAAAGCAGCTGAAAAAACTCGTAAGAGAAATGAAAGAAATAGCAAATTAGTAGAACAACAGTCTAAAATTGATGAAATTGCATCAATGAAAACTAAAAAAATCAGTTCAAAAGCAACACTAAATAATACTGATTCTTCTACGGAAGAAACAACAACTGGCACTAGTAATACAATTAAAAATGCAAAGCCAGGATCTATAGCTTCAAAAGCTAATATGGTAAAAGATTTTAACGATGGAAGCAAAAAACAATAGATTCACATGAGTGAGGGAATTAATATGGAATA
>CAYJHO010000034.1:0-20407 GCA_964369945.1 uncultured Lachnospiraceae bacterium | reverse complement strand
TTTACCATCCCAGCCTCTTAGTTACAAGTATATCACTATACAAACATCTCCTCTACACCTCAATTTACCCAAATAAAATAGCCACAAACCCACATATTAGGTTCCTGGCTATCTACTTTTTCTATCCTAAGCACTTCTAAATCCTTTTCCAATAATATTACTAGTATTGGAAATCAAGATAAAGGACTCTGGGTCATTCTTTTTAATAAAATTACGAAGCTTGATTGCCTCTACACGGTTCATGGCAGTTAAGATAACATACTTGTCCTTTCCGCTAAAGGCACCTGTTCCTGCAAGCGTTGTTGCACTCCTACGAAGTTCTTTTGTTATAAAGTCACAAATTGGCTTTGGATCGGTACACACTACATTAAAGTATTTACACAAATTAATATTCTCTATTACCGTATCTATCATAAGAGAAGATACTGCTAGTCCAAGAATGGAATACAACGAAGTTTCTATATCAAAGAAAAAGAAACTTGCTAAGGTAACAGAAGAGTTAATAATCAAAAAAGCTGTCGCAATATTAGCAGCTGTATATTTCTTCAAAATCATCGCTAGAATATCCAGCCCTCCACTTGATGCCCCCATATTAAATAATATTCCAGATCCGATCGCTGGTAGAATAATGGCAAAACAAAACTCTAAGACTGGCTCATCTGTTAAGGGGTGGTATAATGGCATACACTTTTCTAAAAAAGAGATGGTAAGCGATAACAGTATACTGCAATACGCTGTCATACCTATGGCCTTCTTTCCAAGAATAAATAAACCTAACACTAGCAAACTAAGGTTTGCAATTAAGTTAAAAGTTCCTGCTGAAATAATTCCTGTTTTTCCTACAAGTACAGATAACCCGCTGACACCTCCAAAGTTAAAATTATTCGCAAACTTAAAGTAATAAATCCCTACTCCTAATAATATCGTTGCAAATGTCATCAATCCAACTTTCCTAATTCTGCCTAACATGACTTCCTCCTAAATATACAATTCTGATAAAATTGTAACTTGCCAAAAATCAATTGTCAATGAAAGACTTTGGAAAAGATAGTACTTACTATTTTTTATTCTTCATACTCAAAATATGCATATTCTGATAAATAATCTAAATACATAGAAGCATAGTACTTAGCAAACTTTAAATTTTGTAAATAACAGTTTCCACATTCTTTTTCTGTAGTTCCTGGGATTTCCCCTTCAAACTCTTCAATAAATGAGAATGTTTCCTTCACTAAATCTACTACATCTACTGAATTTACTTCTCCAAATACGACAAGGTAAAACCCAGTTTTACAACCCATTGGTCCAAAATAAATAATATCATCCTTCTTCTTTGAATTTCTCAAATAAGTTGCTCCTATATGCTCTATTGTATGCATAGCACTGCTGTCCATGGCTGGTTCAATATTAGGACATACCATTCTAATGTCAAAAGTAGTTACTACCACTCCATCTTTTTGATCGCGGCGTGATACATACAAACCTGGCATTAACTTTTCGTGATTTACTGAAAAACTTTCTATTCTCTCCATTCTAATTACTCCTTTTCGCTGTTTTTCTTATCGTACTATGAATCCTAGTATTTTTCAAATAATATTTAGAAAATCCCCATAAGCAGTTACTGCTTACAGGGACTATCATTATAATTTTATGCTTCGTGTGCTGTTGTTGCCATAGCAAGTACATTTGCTGCAGGAACGTTTGGTAAAATCTCTTCGTGGCTTGGAGAAATTACAATGGATGGGCTTAAGATTGATTTAACTCTCTTAACCTCTGCTGCAATTTCTTCAGGAGTAGCGTTTACAAAGAATGTTTGTGCATCAATACCACCAACAAAAGCTACTTTATCTTTATATTGTGCTAACTCTGCTGCTGACATACCTGTTGCTGCTGCTTGAATAGGGTGAATAATATCTACACCTGCTTCAATTAAATCAGGGATAATTCTATAGATAGATCCACAAGAATGTAACATAATTTTCTTATTGTATTTCTTACCAACTGCAATCAATCTGTTGAAAGAAGGCATAATAAATTCTCTAAATAAATCTGGTGAAATAAATAAATCTAATTGTGTACCAAAGTCATTTCCAAAAAACATAACATCGGCTCTATCTCCAAGACCTTCGAAAAACTTTTCGTTTGCTTCTACATAAAAATCCAAAATTCTATTTGTTACTTCATGTACTAACTCAGGATTTTCATACATTTTAATAAAGTAGTTTTCCATTCCAAAGAAGTCCGCTACGATATGGAAGAAACAGCTCCACATACCAGTGAATACCATCTTATCTTGGAACTGATCGATTTCTGCATAAATTTCTGTAAAATCTAGGTACTCTGCTTTTGGCCAAGGATAGGCATCTAATTCTTCAATTTCTTCAAAATTAGCGAAAGCGCCTTCTGCACTTAATGATTCTCTCTTAGTATTCCAAGAAGTATCAAACATCGGATCTCCGTTTGGATGCTTGTATCCAGCATCTGCACAAATCCAACGACAATCATCATTCAAATGTTGATAGATTGCTTCTCTAGTTCCTTCTATTCCCCATGCTTTTGCATATAAAGGGATTGTGTCATGATTTGGATGTCCTGTCCACATAACATTTTGTTCAGATTCTCTGTTAATTACTTTCATTACTTTTTCACGACTTGTCATCTATGATTCCCAACTTTCTTTTCTTAATTTACTTCCTACATGGAGTATAAAATAAGTCTTCACTTATGTAAATACATAAAATTGATATAATTTTCTTAATTATTAACTTAATATTTATATTGATTTGTGGTACAATATTTCTACATAATATACACGTTTCAGAGAAAGATTGAGAAGTTAATATGTTAGTTTTTTATGGTGCTTATAAGGCATGGGACCAGTGGTGTGCTCATGTAACAGATACAAATGTTGAAGTCAAAGTTTATTTTTCAACTGGAGGAAAGGCTTTTTACAAAGATGCCTTTGGAGAAATGGAATTAAAGACCAATCACGTCTATCTATTTCCCATAAATAGAGAATACACAATCACAACAGACCCTGTCGACCTCTACGATAGTGTCTATTTACATTTGATTATTTTCCCTTATTCTTTTGATAATATTATAGATATTGACTTTTCTTCTAATGAGTATATGCACTCTTTATTTCACCTGATAGAAAGTTCTGTCCATAAGAAAGAAAATGAACTTATGGCAGCTCTATCCGATGTATTAATTCAATATCTACATACCTACGGATACTTTAATACCTATCCAGAAAATATTCATAAGGTTCTCGACTATATTTTACTAAACTATGCTAAGAACATCACTACCAAAGACTTAAGTGCTGTCTGTGGCTATTCAAACGAGTACTTTATTCGCTACTTTTCACAGCACGTTGGTATTTCACCTTATCGTTACTTATTAACCTATCGTATGTCGATTGCTGCAAATAAATTATTAACTGGAATGGATTTATATCAAGTATCAAAGGAAACGGGCTATGAAAACATAAAAAGCTTTAACCAAGCCTTTCATAGTGTATATGGGATTACTCCTAAAACGTACCAAAAGTACCTCTGTCCCATTCCATAAATTGCATAGAATATTTCATAGTTTTCTTACAAAAGTTTAATACAAAAATAACTTGTCTTCTACATTTAAAGCACACTTTAATGTTATAGTTATAAAGTAGGAATTAACCACTTATTTTATCAAAGGAGGACAAGTATATGAATAAGAAAATGCTACTATCACTGGCTTTTTTATCCATCATTGTAATTTTGGCTTACTATTTACCTAGCCGCTTTTTAAAAGCACCTAGTATAGAAGAGCCTAAAACCATTCCCAATGCTGAAGATGCAAGGGATATTTACCTTGCTGGTGGATGCTTTTGGGGTGTAGAAGCTTATATGGAAAAGCTAGATGGAGTCTATGACGTAGTCTCTGGATATGCCAATGGTAATACAGAAAATCCTAGCTATGAAGATGTTATCTATCGGGATAGTGGTCATGCTGAAACGGTGAAAGTAAGCTACGATAGTTCTGTCATTTCTTTGGATGAATTATTACTTCACTTTTTTCAAATTGTAGATCCTACCAGTATCAACAAACAAGGAAATGACGTTGGTTCTCAATATCGTTCCGGCATTTACTATGAAGAGGATCAAGACAAAGCTGTAATAGATGCAGCGATCGAATGGCTTGCTCCACAATATGATAAACCAATTGCCATAGAAATCAGCCCTTTAGATCACTTTTATCTAGCAGAAGATTATCATCAAGATTACCTCACCAAAAACCCTTATGGCTATTGTCATATAGATTTAAGCCTTGCTGATGAAGAATTAGAGATCCCTTCTGATTACAAACAATTACTACCCGAATAACAAAGGAACATGGAGTTTTTCTAATGATTTTTTTACAAGATTTTCAACTTCCCTCTCAAGATATGGAATCAAGCATTAGTTGTATTGAGAGTAGAAATATTTTTAATAGCTATTATCCTGCACAAATCTTTCCACCTAAGCAATTAGAATACCTTAGTTTCTCCCCTATTACTATTTTCTATGGTGGAAATGGTTCGGGAAAATCTACTTTACTCAATATAATTGCCCAGAAACTTTCTGCTAGTAGAAAGCAAAGCATCGACAAAGGGCCTTACTTTGATGTGTATTGTGATTTGTGCAAGCATAACTTATCCATGGATGAACTCCAAGAAATCAAACTACTAAGCAGTGATGATATCTTTGAGTACCTATTAGATTTACGAGCAATCAATACCGGAATCAATCGAAAAAAAGAAGCATTAAAAGAAGAATTCTTGCAGGCAAAGTACTCAAAACCTATGGATTATTCTGGTTATGAGGAGCTAAAGAATATAACAGATTCAAGGCGCATGACGATGTCTAAATATACCCGTTCAAGGCTACAAAACAATTTGATTAAAGAACAGTCCAACGGAGAATCTGCCTTAGATATTTGGCAACGAGAGATAACAGAATATGGAATTTACATTTTAGATGAGCCTGAGAATAGTCTCTCTCCAAGCAATCAGTTGCGACTAAAACAGTTCATAGAAGATTCTAGCCGCTTTTATCACTGCCAATTTATTATTGCTACACATTCTGTTTTTCTATTAGGATTAAACCAGGCCAAAGTCTATGACTTAGATGCCTCACCCGCTTGTGTAAAGCATTGGACTCAATTAGAACACATACGATTGACTTATGATTTTTTAGAATCTCATAAAGCAAAGATTATGAAAACCCCCTCAAGTACAGATGATTAATCTGTATTTGAGAGGTTTTCTTTATACTTCTAATACCACCATTTGGTGGCATTCCAATTTCTTCACAGTATACTCTACTCTATTTCCTACTTGCTTAAAGGCAAGAGTCTCACCACTTGGTGCAAGGTATACATTCTTAACTTCTTCGTTTATGTTCAAGCTAAGCTCAATATCATAAACAGGAAGAATATCTTCTATCACTTCCGTTCCGGTTCCTCTTCTTGTTGGTACTGCGTACAACAAATGGTTTATATATCGCTTCTCATCTTCTTGATATTGAAGCGTTACTACTCCTTGTGCTGGCAAATTAGTAATTATCGTTTTTTCATCTCCTAGCAACTGATCCATCGTATCCATAAACATATCTTTTAGGATCAAACTTCCTTTTTTTGCATAGTCATCGAAAATTCCCCATGCAATATAGGCACCATCTTGACCTACACTGATTCCTATCGACCTTGTTCCTTTTTCATTCGGTGTGTGTTGATGAGAGGAAAAATGATTATAGGCTCTATTAAAGTAAGAATCTTCCCTTTCTCCAATTATTTCTCCACCATTTTTCTCCACTCGATAACCCTTACCATACATAACAAAAGCTGTACTTCCAAGCCCATGGTAAGAAAACCTTGGAATGAAGTAATCTGGCTGATATTGATTATTCCCTACATAGGTAACCCCAAAATCAAGCATAAATCCTGTTTCCTCTTTATTCAAGCCTGATTTTCCTGTCGCCAACACCTTGCCGCCTGCTGCTACATATGCTTGTAAACGATACGTTAAATCTTCATCTAATGTAATAGTATCTGGTAAAATAATTACTTTATAGCCATTTAGATTCTCTTCCTGATCATCAATCACATCAAACAAATATTTTCCTTCTGTCAGCATTCTTACTGCGCCTGCATCTGCTTGATTTCCCTGAGAATTCTCTCTTTCTTTTTCTACACATTCCTGAGAAAATAGTGCAATATCTGCTATCGATTTAACATTGTCACACCATGCTTCCTTTTCCTCTACTTCTTTATATGCAGTACCGATTAATTTGTAGGTCACAGGATCTAGTACCCCGTCCGGATGCATTTGATCTCCAATGCACACCTTAGCTCCATGGGCTAAATTAAGCGCCGCCTCATATCTTAATGCATTTGGATGCTTAAACCCTCCAAACTCTCCCCAAGTATTATGGAACTTACCAGTCATTCCAAGGAAATCTTTTCCTAAACCTTGCACATATCTTGCAGAAAGAGGAAAATGATCATAGCCCCATCCACCAGTAGGTAAGGATTCTAATTCAATATGAGAATAGTAATCTATAATATCCCTTCTTCCCTTTGTAACATGGCCACTATTATGGAAAATTTCCATTTCTGGCTTGATTTTATGTACTGCTTCTTTTACAGCTTCTAAGTACTTTTTGTATACTCGCTCCCCTAAATCTCTAATATCATCTTTATTCTCAGGATCTCCACCCTCTTCTTCAAGTTGAGCCAAACAGGTGGCACAATAACAATCTCTAACCCCTACAATATCTAGCCAAATTCCATCGGTATCAAAGCTTCTTGTGACATGCTCTATTTGTTCTATCAAGTAATTAAGATACCCTGTATTCATACAATGTACATGATATCCTGGTTCCAAAAAAGAATTACTCCATGTGCATCTTTGATCTTCTAGTCGAAACAGCCATTCAGGATGCTTCTTTGCCATAAGCTCATCCAATCCTGCAGAAATATAGATTTGTGTCTTCACGCCTATCTCTTTACAAGCGGCTACCATATCTCTTGTCAAATCACAACTTAAATGTGGATGAATGGCGTAAGGCGCATCTTGATAATAAACCATGCCATGATGACACTTGGCAAATAAATTAATACTACTTACATGTCCGTCCTTTAATGCTTGTTGAAATTCCTCTTTGTTAAATTTCTCTCCAATCCCTTTAATTTTCTCACTTGTATGAAAATCTAAGTGAATCTGTCTAAAACTCATCTGATACATATGCTACCCCCGTAAATAAAATATTTTCTTATAGGCTTATTTAAATCTACAAATATAGATAAGTCAATCTTATAAAAAGCACTTGAAACTACTATCTAAAATAGTTTTTTCCTTACAAAAAAAGAGCCCGCAAGCTCTTTTCTATTTTTCGATTTGCATTATAACATCTTTAGGCAAAGCTAGACCTTCTGCCACTTCAATTGCCTTAATCATTGCCGTTGGGAAGGGACAGGCACTGTGAGGGCAGCTAGGTTTTAAGGTTTCAAAAACCTCTCCTTCTCCTAACTTTTCAAAACATACCTCTAGGGCATCAAATTCTAATGTTTCTCCATTGAATTGCTTGAAATTAGGACATCCTGAATTAAACTTCACTTCTACCATTTCTGTATCTTCATTCTTTACTGCTTCAATCACTGCTTTAAAATTACAAATCCCTGCATCAACCGTTACTTTTGCCATAGTTCTTTCCTCCCACTGGTTTGATGTTCTCTCGTAATCTGTTTGAGAGATCTCATCCTTTGTACAATTTCGCTCAGTATAGCATTCTCCTAGCTAATTTGCAATCCTCTTTTTTTTATGTTATCTTTAAAGATATCAGGAAAGGAATTTAAATCTTATATGAAAAAACAAATCGCATTTATCTCTGATATTCACAGCAATATCAATGCTTTAACTTCTGTATTAACAGATATTACAAACAAAGGAATCACAGACATCTATTGTGTTGGTGACTCCATTGGTTATCATACTAGACCTAACGAAGTCTTAAACTTATTACAAGAAAAAGAAATCCCATCTGTTCTTGGAAATCATGATGCAGTCATTGCTTTTTATGATGAGTCTCTACCTAGTACAAAGGATGGATTTATTACGCCTGGAAAATGGACTAGTGATCGCTTGAGTGCTAGCAATAGAACTTATTTACAATCACTTCCTCTGGATTTATCCCTTGACTTTGCAGGAAAAAAGATACAAATTTGCCATGGAAGCCCTGAGTCTATTTCTCAATATATCTATCAAAAAGATACCGATTTGCAACAACATATTGCCAAAAATCTATCTGCCGATATCCTAATCTTTGGCCATACCCATGATGCTTATTCTACTATTGTTAATGGAAAATTATTCGTAAACGCTGGAAGCGTAGGAAGAATGAAAGATGGGGACAATAGAGCTTGCTACACGATTCTTAGTATTGGTTCTGATGTGGAAGTGAGTTTTGTGAGAGTTGATTATGATTATGAATCTCTGGCAAAGGAAATTGAAGCCAGTGGCTTACCAACTTCCTTTGCAGAGGTTGTGAGAACAGGAATTGCTTAATTATCTTTCTTCTCTAAAATAGTTTACACCACAACTATTTGGAATCTGATTTTCTTTTGATTGCTTAATAGAAGAAGCTACCAATACAATAGCTGTGATCAAAAATGGTAACATGTCATAGAACGCATTTGGAAATGGAAATACACTCTTAGGTACGTAATATTTAAGTACACGTAATGCACCAAAGATTAGAGATCCCCAAATTGCATGTGTTGGTTTCCACGAAGCAAAGATAACTAATGCTACAGAAATCCACCCTAAACCACCTACGCTGTTATTGATCCACACACCACCATTGATAATAAGGGAACAATATGCTCCACCGATTCCGCAAATACCACCACCAATGATTAGGTTAATGTATTTTAATTTTACTACATGAATTCCTGCTGCATCTGCTGCGGCAGGATTTTCTCCTATTGCTCTTACATGTAATCCTGTTTTTGTTTTAAATAAATAGAAACTACATACTAATGCAATAATGATACCCAGATACACAAATGGATTATACGAAAATAACAATTCTCCTAAGACAGGTATATCACTCAAAAAAGGAATCGAAACTTCTCTCATTTGCTCTGTAATATTTTCTGGTAATTTCAAAGTTCCATGCTCAGAACTCTCTAACATAAATACTCCAAAAAAGTTCGAAATACCAACTCCAAAAATAGTAAGAGTAAGCCCAGTTACATTCTGGTTTGCCATAAAGGTAACGGTCAAAACAGCATAAATAAGAGCAGACAATGCCCCAAAGAAAAAGGCCGCCAAAAGTGCAATTACGAAATTATCTGTCATATATCCAAACATAAATCCTGCACAGGCTCCAATAGCCATCATACCTTCTACTCCAAGGTTAAGATGTCCTACTTTCTCATTGATAATTTCACCTACAGTACCAAATAATAGAGGAGTTCCAGCTAATACGGCTGCAACAAATAAGTTCATCATAATATCCATCTTATACTACCTCCTCTTTCTTACATTTCACAAATTTGTACCTTACAAATAATTCGCAACCTAAGACAAAGAATAAAATAATTCCTTGTAATACATCTGCAGAATCTCCCGATAATCCAAAGGTAGATTGTACTACACTACTTCCTTTTTCCAATACGCTAAATAGGAAGGAAATAACAAGAATAACCATAGGATTCAGGTTTGATAACCAAGCCACTATAATGGCTGTAAATCCTACACCTCCTGCTACTGCAGTAGTTAAAGTTCTGTCTGACCCAGTTGCTTGAACCATTCCTGCAATCCCGCAGATTGCCCCACTTAGTACCATGGTTCTAAGAGTAATCAATTTCACATTCATACCTGCATATCTAGCAGTTTCTTGACTCTCTCCCACAACACTAATTTCATAGCCTTGCTTTGTATACTTGATATAGATATAAACAATTACAACTAAAATCAAAGCTACGATCCAACCAATATGTACACCTAGTACTTTATCTAATATCGCATTAGGATCAAAGGTAGCAATTTTAGCATATCCTTGAGAAGTTGGATCTTGCCAAGGACCATCTCTTAAATAAGAAATTACATGCAAGGCAATATAGTTTAACATCAAGGTAAATAATGTTTCATTGGTTCCAAATTTTGATTTGAAAAAGGCTGGAATCAGCCCCCATAGTCCACCACCGACTGCACCAGCAATAAACATAACTAGCAACAATACAATATGTGGTAAATCTGAGAAAAACAAGGCAAAAAATGAGGCAAAAATCGCTCCCATAATAATTTGGCCTTCCGCTCCGATATTCCAAAACTTCATTTTAAATGCTAAGGTTACCCCTAATGAAGTAATTAGTAATGGTACCATAATTTTAATCGTACCTTGCATTGCTAACTCACTTCGAAAAGCTCCTTCTATAATGGTTCCATAAATGGCAAAAGGATTATGTCCTATCGCTAGAATAAAGAGCCCTCCTGCTACAAGGGATAATAAAAATGCTCCTAATCTAAGCATAATAACCTTATTTTTTGGCATTTCAGCCTTTTTTGCTATTCTAAATAATGGTTCACTCATAATGGCCCCCTTATAATGATCCACCAGTCATTAATCGACCGATTTCTTCTTTTGTTACATCTGCTGCATTGACTAAGCCGGTAATTTCTCCATGACATAGTACCAATATCTTATCGCAAAGACTTAATAGTACATCCAAATCTTCCCCAATAAAAATAACTGCAACATTTTTAGCTTTTTGCTCGTTCAATAAATCATAAACAGTATGAGAAGAATTAATATCCAAACCACGTACAGGATAGGCTGTAATTAGTAGATTTGGATTGGATTCTATTTCTCTTCCTAGTAAAACCTTTTGAACATTTCCTCCAGACATAAGCCTAACTGGAGTTTCAATATTTGGAGTTACGATCTGCAATTTATCTTTTAGTTTTTGTGCCAACTCTTTTGCTGGTTTACGATCCACAAAAATACCCTTCTTATCATTATAAGATTTCAGTAACACGTTTTCTACCATCCCCATAGAGGCAACCAATCCCATACCTAGACGATCTTCTGGTACAAAACTCATACTAATTCCTAAGTGAATAATTTCTGAAGGTGATTTTCCTATGATATTTTCTTTTTGGTATAAGATAGCACCTTTTTGTGCAGGCATTAAGCCAGCAATCGTTTCACAAAGTTCTTTTTGCCCACTTCCTGCGACTCCTGCCACACCAAGAATCTCTCCTGCATTAATCTCGAAAGAAATATCATTTAACGCTATAGATCCATCACTAGCTTCCACCGTCAAATCTACTACTTTTAATACATTTTTGCTATCTTTTATTTCTGTACGATTTATTTCAAGACTTACCGGTCTACCTACCATAAGTTCTGTCAAATGCTTTTCATTACTTTCACTAGTAATAACAGTTTCTACACTACTACCTTTTCTTAAAATGGTTACTCTATCACTGATATCCATAACTTCATTTAATTTATGAGTAATAATAATAATCGCACAGCCTTCTGCTTTCATTTTTCTCAAAACTTCAAAGAGCTTTTGTGTTTCTTGAGGGGTCAAAACTGCAGTTGGTTCATCCAAAATCAAAATCTTGGCTCCTCGATAAATAACCTTTAAGATTTCTACTCTCTGCTTTTCACTTACTGACATATCGTATATTTTCTTATTTGGGTCTACTTCTAAGCCTAGATTCTTACTAATTTCATGAATTTTCTCTTTTGCCACTTTTGATGATTCTAGCTTTCCTTTACTGCCTAAAATAATATTTTCTGCTGCCGTAAAGATATCCACTAACTTAAAATGTTGATGAATCATCCCTATCCCTAAGTCCATCGCATAGGTAGGTGATGAAATATTCACCTTTTCCCCATTGATATGAATGCTTCCACCATCTGGGCGATATATCCCTGATAACATATTCATAAGTGTGGTTTTTCCAGCTCCGTTTTCACCTAAGAGTGCAATAATTTCGCCAAATTTCACATTTAAATCAATTCTATCATTGGCTACTACACTTCCGAATACCTTCCTGATATTCTTACATTCTATCGCATATTTCATATCTTCTTTATCCGCCATAGTGTCCTCCAATTATATCAAAAAGGGGGAAGCCTAAGTTTCCCCCTATCAATCTACTCTATTTATTCTTCGTCAACGATGTTTTTGAAGTACCAGTTGATTCCACCAGTAATTGTTGCATCATCAAGGCTCGCACCTTCTGTACCAATGATTTCTCCTGTATTTGTTTCGATTTCTCCTGTAAATACATCCCATTCACCAGAAACAATCTTAGCTTGTGCTTCTTCAATCAATGCTGCTGCTTCAGGATCATTTAAGTCTGAAAGAGGTGCTAATGTTACTAAACCATCATCCATACCACCGAAGTAGTTTTCACCAGTCCATGTTCCATCTATAATAGATTGGATTGCAATTGTATAATATGCTCCCCAGTTCCACATAGTAGATGTTAATACTGCTGCTGGTGCATCGTTAGACATATCTGAATTATATCCTACTCCCCATACGCCTGCTGCTTCTGCTGCGATTTGTGGGTTTGGAGTATCACAATGTTGTCCAATTACATCTGCGCCTAAAGCAATAAGAGCATCTGCTGCTTGCTTTTCACCTTCTGGATCAAACCAGCTGTTTGTTGTCTTTACATATACTTCAGCTTCAGGGTTTACAGAATATACACCCATAGCAAACGCATTTAAACCACCAGTAACTTCTGAGTTTTCTTTACCCCAAGCTGCTACATAACCAATTTTGTTAGTTTCTGTCTTTAAACCCGCTGCGATTCCTGACAAATAACGAGATTGATAAATTCTACCAAAATAGTTATTAAAGTTAGTTCCGTTTGATTTGTAACCTGTTCCATGAGAAAAATAAACTTCTGGGTATTCTGCTGCTAGTTGCTCAACTGTATCCATATATCCCCAACTAGTTGCAAAAATTACATTTGCGCCTTCTTCGATACATTCAAGAATTGCTGTTTCTGTTGCTGTTGGATCTGCATCTTCGATATTGTTCTTTCTGATAATTTGACTATCTTCAAGCCCTAACTCTTCTTGCATTGCAACAATCCCGATATCATGTGTATAAGTATAACCGGAACCCTCAGCTGGGTCTGTAATATGAATTACACCTACTACGATATCTTCTTTTGCTATTGCTGGCATAACAGAAGCACTTGTAACTTCGTTTCCTGACTCTGTTGTTGCTTCTCCACATCCAACTAAAACACCTGTGCTTAATGTTAAAGTCAATGCCAATGCTAGTAATCTTTTCATAATCTTCCTCCTAAAAAAATGAATTTTACTTATATACTTTACAATATTTTTATATATTTGACAATAAAAATATATATATTTAATAATTACACTAAAAAAAGGCAGCTGGGAGGCTGCCTTTTTAAGAGAAGGTATATCTTCTATGGGATATAGCAAAAAACTATATAATGTATTAGGGATTACTCCTATATAATAGCATATATTTTAAGCTTCTGTCTATACATGCACTATACAAATTTTACAATTTGACACTGCATTTTTTGTGCATTTTTACTAGTTGTTCCATAATAATTCAAATTCTTCTCTTGTAATCTTTTCTTTTTCAAGTAAAGCTTCTGCACATTTATGAAGAATACTTTCATGTTCTAAAATTATTTTCTTTGCACTTTGATAACAAGATTCTACAATTTCTCTTACTTCTTCATCAATTACATTTGCAGTTTCCTCTCCAAACGCCTTTGCTTGTGCAAAATCTCGACCAATCAACATTTCTTGTCCATCATTGTCATAGTTAATCAAACCAAGTTTCTTACTCATACCAAATCTCGTTACCATGCTTCTTGCTCTATGAGTAGCTCTCATAATATCGCTTGATGCCCCTGTTGTAATATCATCAAAAATAATTTCTTCTGCAATTCTTCCTCCAAGGGAAACCATAATATCCTGTTGCATTTTCCCTTTGGTATAGAACATTTCATCTTTCTCAGGTAAGGGCATGGTATAACCTGCTGCTCCGCCTCCTGTTGGTATGATAGAAATCGTATAAACTGGATCCATATCAGGTAATACA
Source organism: uncultured Lachnospiraceae bacterium (assembly GCA_964369945.1). Taxonomy (GTDB): domain Bacteria; phylum Bacillota; class Clostridia; order Lachnospirales; family Lachnospiraceae; genus RGIG6307. The sequence continues at coordinate 6,259 of CAYJHO010000034.1, read as the reverse complement.
TGGAACAAAATTGCATGTCCTGCTTCATGATAGGCTGTAATTCTTTTCTCTTTATCAGAAATAACTCTGCTTCTCTTCTCAGTCCCAATGCCAACTTTAATAAACGCTTTCTTAATATCCTCACTCATAATATATTTTCTATCATTCATAGCTGCAATTATGGATGATTCATTCATCAAGTTTTCTAAGTCTGCTCCTGTAAATCCTGCCGTAGTTTGGGCTACTTGTCCTAGTTCCACATCTTCTGCCAAAGGCTTGTTCTTAACATGCACCTTCAAAATCTCTTCTCTTCCACCAACATCTGGTCTATTTACGGCTATTTTTCTATCAAAACGACCTGGTCTCATAATTGCTGGATCCAAAATATCTACACGGTTAGTTGCTGCAAGTACAATAATCCCAGAATTTACACTAAATCCATCCATTTCTACAAGAAGTTGATTTAAAGTCTGCTCTCTTTCATCGTGTCCGCCTCCCATTCCGCTTCCACGACGTCTAGCTACAGCATCTATTTCATCAATAAATACAATACAAGGAGCATTCTTATTTGCTTCATCAAATAAATCTCTTACTCTAGAAGCTCCAACCCCTACAAACATCTCCATAAAATCTGATCCAGAAACTGTAAAAAATGGTACGCCTGCTTCTCCTGCTATTGCTTTTGCCAATAATGTTTTTCCTGTTCCAGGAGGTCCCTCTAATAAGACGCCTTTTGGGATTCTTGCCCCTACTTGGGTGAATTTAGATGGGTTTTTCAAAAACTGAATAATTTCTTCTAATTCTTCTTTTTCTTCTCTTAATCCAGCTACATCCTTTAGCTTTACCGTTCCGCCTTCTGTCTTTTTTGCACGACTTTTCCCGAAATTCATCATTTTATTGCCTGACCCACTGCCTGCATTGGAATTCATTACAAAGAAAATGGCAAATACTATGGCAACTACAATTAAAAGAGGAAGTACATCTTCTACAAACCAACTTTCCATCGGTACAGCCTTAATAAAAACATCTACTCCAGTGTTACTCAGTATTTCTTCCATTTCAGCTACATTCGTAACATTTAACACCTTTTCGCTACCATCCAAAAATTCGGCATAAACACTACCAGTGGGTATATCTCTGCTCTGAACAATGGTAACACTTTCAATTTCCCCTGCTTGCACATCTGATAATAACTCATTTTTGGTATAAGTTTCTCCTGTTGTATTTAATCCCTCTAACAGCAGAGATGCTACAAATAGCATCAACAATACCAAAACAATAAAATTCATTCCGCTCGTTGATTTTCTCAATTTTCTCTCCCCGACTATTCTTCGTCAAATAAAACCACACCAATAAATGGTAAATTTCTATATTTTTGTGCATAGTCTAAGCCATATCCAACCACAAATTCATCAGGAATTTGGAATCCGACATAGTCTACATAGACATCTCTTACGCGGCGCTCAGGCTTGTCTAACAAGGTACAAACTCGTAAGCTTGCTGGTCCTCTATCACCTAAAAGCTCTAACAAATAATTTAGTGTATTTCCAGAATCCACAATATCTTCTACAATCACTACGTGCTTGTCCTTTAAAGATTCATCTAAATCTTTTACAATTCTAACAACACCACTTGACTTTGTATCATCTCCATAGCTTGAAATTGACATAAAGTCCATAGAAACTGGCACGGTAATTCTCTTTGCTAATTCACACATAAAGAAAACTCCGCCTTTCAATACACAAATTAAATGTACTGTTTTCCCTTCATAATCCTTACTAATTTGATCTCCTATGGATTTAATTTTTGCATCCACTTCTTCTTCTGATAATAAAACTTCAATTCTTTCCTTCATAGGTTCCTCCTACATGTACTTCTAAAATTTCTTTTGTTTTCTCACTTACTTTATAATGTGCGCTTATCCTTTTTCCGATAATCCATATAATATGACTTCCATCTGCTAGTAGCCATAGTCTATCTCTTTCATACTTGGGAATTTTCTCGTTAATCAAAAAGTCCTTTAATTTCTTCTTGGTACCCTTATCATCTATAACTAGAAAATCACCTTCTTTTCTATGCCGTATAGTTAGTGATAGGCTTATTTTATCATAATCAATACATTTCGTATATGTTTTTTCTTTAATATATTGTATAAAAGATACAATATCTTCAATTCCATATCTGCTATATTTTAATAATAATTGATTTTCTACTTGCTCTGTTTGTAAACTTTCTAAAAAATACAATTTTTCATAACTCTTTATCATTTTAATTCCACTAGGAAGATGTAAGCTCTTTTCTCCCTGCTTATCTAAAATTTCCAAAATGCTTTCTATATGAACACTACTTATATTTTTCTTTCCAGCTTGTAAATACCCTAGAATCTCCATAATCATTTGCTTTTGCATAGCTCTGTGCTCTTTTACTATCACACTTATATGAATAGCATAGCCTTGTTCTACTTTTTCTATGCTCTCTTTCACAATTTTTTCTGCGAATGATTGCATGAAATCCCATATCTCACGAAGATTTTCTACTGTTTGATTCATGTGCCTTACGGCTCCTTTAGAAATCTCTTCTGCTACTGGTATCATCAAATTCCTGATTTTATTTCTAGCATAAATATTTTCTAAATTACTATCGTCACTAATATGGTTTTGCTGCACTTTTATTAAATATTCTTCTATTTCACTTCTCTCTAAACAAAGTAAAGGACGTATAATTCTATTTCTTTTCATAGGAATACTCAATAAGCCCTTTAATCCAGATCCTCTAAACAATTGAAACAATAAGGTTTCCGCTACATCATTTCCATGATGAGCTACTGCTAAACTATCTAGTTGTTTTAATTCTAAATATTCTTCAAAAGCTTGATATCTCGCTTCTCTACCTGCTTCTTCTACTGAAATCTTCTCAACTTTTGACCATTCTTTAACATCTATAAATCTAGCTTCGTAAGGTATCTTCCTATCTTCTGAAAGATTTCTACAAAATATCTCATCTAAATCAGCTTCTTTACGAAGTCCGTGATGAATATGGATCGCATACAGCTCTAAGTCCCAACGTTCCCTTAATTGAGCCAAGATTGAAAGAAGTGCCACAGAATCTGCTCCTCCAGAAAGACCTATTAGAATTTTTTGTTTCTTCCACAACATGCCATGCTCTAACATATATGTTTCAATCTTTTTAAGCATCTCCATACTCCTCTTTCTCCATCGTACTTTTTATCGTTTCCATATCCCTATTACAAAAAAACTCATATCATCTGTAATAGCACCAGCACACTTTTCAATCGTAAACCGTAATAATTTATTCGCCATTTCTTTTGGGTTCTTATCTTTGATTTGCTCAATATAATGTTCTAGACTTTCTAACTCTTTGTAAAGAGTAAGCGCTTCTATTACACCATCTGAAACCATTATAATATACTCTTGATCCTCCACCCGTTTTCGAATCACATCTAAATTCACAGTACCAAAGGCACCTAATGGCAAATTCGGTACTTCGATTTTCTCTACTCGATTTTCCCGCTTATAATAACTAGCTGTTGCCCCTATCTTACTAAATTCACAAACACCTTTATATAAATCCACCTCACATATATCCAAGGTGGACATTGCTTTCTCCTGCCCATCTTGTAAAATAAGGCCATTCAGCATTTGAATTGCTAGCTCTTTTCTATATCCTGCATTCATAAACTTTTCTAGAAAGTCCAAAATACTATCACTATTCTTTGAAGCCTGCTCTCCACTCCCTACGCCATCTGCTAATAGAAAAAAGGCTTTCCCTTGAATCTGTTCTATAATATGTATATTATCGCCTGAAACTGTTTCCCCTTCTTTAATAGCCTGCGCTACACCAGCCATAAAGCTATATGCTGGTTCTTGTAAAAAGGTATAACTTTGATATTCCTCTTCTACAAAATAAGAATTTGTGCTAGCGGATAACAATCTCAATTGGTAGTGAATTCCAATCATTGCTGCAATGTCACTTGCAGGAATTCTATCCTTGCATCCCTTTTTCTTCTTCATTGTAATCTCAAGAACACCATCTGCTTTTTCATCTTCAAGAAAATATATATGCTCTACTTCAATTTGTTCTGTTTTTAATAACTTTTGGATTTGCTTAAATTCTTTATGATCCGTAGGTATGTAATTAAAACTCTTTGTAGCGATCTCTGTGATTCTCTCAGCCATATCTAAATATTGCTCTGCCATAAAAGCTCTATTTTCTGCTGCCTGTCTATAGTATAAAAAGCTCTTTCTGTCTAGCTTTATTTCTTCCTTCTCTTTCCCTGTGAAATCCATAAATGATTTCGCCAAATTTCTGTAATTCTCGGCACAATACAACAATTTCTGCTTACCATATTGGGGTAGCAAAATAATACTATTTTCAATTTGTGAGCTGTCCTTCATAATTTTCCCTCCATACTTTGCTACAAGTATATCTGCTCACAAACAAAAATCATGTCGGAACACGGAGATAATCCAATATATTTTATCGACAAATCTCTCAACTTCTTTATAGATAAAACATGGACGCTAAGACTTCTCCCGCCTTTGCGCCCACAGTAATAGAACATTATTCTTCTTTAAAAAGGATTTCTCCTTCATACACCATCCCCAACTTCTCTTTTGCAACTTCTTCTGCGTATTTCTTGGTTTGTGTATATTTGTCAAATTCAATCAAGTCTATTGCTTCCTGCTCTTCTAGTGCTAGCTGTTCCTTAAGTTCTTCTAAGTATAATTGCTCCTTTTCTAGCTCTTCTTTTAGTGCTGATGACTGAATAAAAAGTACGACCGCTAAGAAAAAAACTAGTAGACCCACAATCCACATGGAACTCTTATTGTGATACTTCATTTTCCCTACAACTCTTTGCCTCATGATCGCTCCCTTTCTCTTTTCTTTTTATCATACAGATTTTTTTTAATTTAGTCAATAGCTGCAACCAAAATCCTAAAATAAGTAACAATATCGTACAAGAATACTGACTCAAATACTTGCGATAAACATACATACTTGCAAAAATCACTAAAATAACATACCACCGTAAGAGCCCATTCCCCTTACCATGTAGCAAAGAAAACACTCGTATTCCTGAGAGTAACCAAAAGAGCATATCCATGCATGCGATAAAAAAATAGCTACAGGACCATGTCCGTCTAACACAATATATAAAATCATATACAATCGAAACTTCTAATGCCACATAAATAGATCCTAAGATAAGTGCATTGTCCATACTTATTGAAAAAGCCTTTGTATAAAGCTTCCAGCTTTTTGACTATAATTTGTTAACTCAGAATAAGCTAGCCCGTCCACTTTTCCACTAATATCTAGCTCACCTTTATCTAAATTTAGTTTATTTACGTGTAAATCTTGACCTTTCACCGTCAACATCCCTACTGTTGTTTCTAATAACACTTCACCCAAATCAAAGCTAATAACATCTGTGACTCCATGCAATACTAAGGCATTTCTATTGCTCAAACTTAACTTATGCTGTTTACTATCTTGTCGATATAATTCTTCCATTGCTTCCCCTCCATACAGTGCGATATCCTCTCAGAATCTGTTTAATAATTTCCGAGAGTTCATTGTGACTTTATACAATGTATGAGAAAGGGGTACAAGTTATTCCTATGATTCGTTAGAAATATAGCGGAACAATTCTTTTGCTTCATCTTTCTTGGTTGTATCTTGAATATCTAAGACCTCTATCTTCACCTCTTTATTACCAAAAGAAATAGAAATAATATCGCCAACCTTTACCGTATTGGAAGCTTTTGCAGCCTTTTCATTAATAAAGACTCTTCCTGCATCACAAGCTTCATTTGCAATTGTTCTTCTCTTGATCAATCTTGAAACTTTCAAATACTTATCTAATCTCATCTCATTCCTCCATTCTCTTTCATAATCTCTCGGAATTTCGTAGGAAAGATTCCGAGAATTCATTTTAAATATATTTTTAGAAAAAGAAAAGGAACCTTTCGGCTCCTCTCGTAATTATGCGTTAACGATATCTTTTAATGCTTTACCAGCTTTGAATTTAGGAGCTTTAGAAGCCGCGATTGACATTGCTTCTCCTGTTAAAGGATTTCTTCCTTCTCTTGCAGCTCTTTCAGATACTTCGAATGTACCAAATCCAACTAATTGAATTTTTCCACCATTCTTAAGTTCTTCTGCTACTACATCTGTAAATGCTTTTAATACAGCTTCTGCATCTTTTTTAGATACGTTGCTCGCTTCTGCCATTGCTGCTACTAATTCAGTTTTGTTC
>CAYJHO010000033.1:16935-21011 GCA_964369945.1 uncultured Lachnospiraceae bacterium | reverse complement strand
TATGATCAAAGTCATATTGATATTTATAAAAAGAAGTAATAAAAAAAGACACCATACTCTGGTGTCTTTCAATATGTGGGATAGAGGATTCGAACCCCCGACCTTTTGGTCCGTAGCCAAACGCTCTATCCAGCTGAGCTAATCCCACAAACATCGTTTTAACGACAAGTTATATTCTATTACATGATTAGGCGTTTGTCAATAAAAAAATATAAAAAAAATAAATAAATTTTTTATAAATACTTTTCACAAGAATTGACGATAGGCTATGCCATATGTATAATAGGTATAAAGTTATAAACTATACTAATTAAACGGAAATGAGACTATGAATAAACAAACTTTTATTGACACGTTAAAGATGACCTTAATCGGTAAAGTTCCAGCACATATTGTACAAGAGAATGTTTTATATTACGAACAATATATTAATGATGAAATTAGAAAAGGGCGCCAAGAAGATGAGATTTGTGGTATGTTGGGTGACCCAAGGCATATTGCCAAGTCAATTATGACAGCAGGCAATTATGAGGAAGACAATCATTATGATAAAAGCAAAGAGATTGACGGAGACTACAATAGCAAAGAGAAGCCTCCTATAAAGGGATTCAGAATACAAGGATTGGCGGCTTTGATTGTAGGAATCCTTGTTATTTTATTTGTGATAGGATTAGCACTATCTATTCTGAGTGCACTCTTGCCATTTATCATACCGATTATTATTATTCTATTTGTTGTAAATTTATGGAAAAGAAATGGATAAGGTATAGTAGTGCTTGGATTGGATATAATACTTTTGTAACCAAAAGTAGGAGGTAGATATGTCTAATCAAAAAAATTGCGGCAATACAAAAGGAGCTATGGATTCAACAAAGAACAATAGCAAAAACACAACGAAGAATGCGACTCAAAATTCTTATAAGAATGATTACAAGAATGACTACAAAGATAAATGTGGAACATGTAAAGACGAAAGCGAAATGAACAATTATTAATAATTAGGACAGATTACGAGTCCTAGAAGCCTAGAAAAGAGTAGAGCAAACTTTGTTTCTTTTTTCTAGGCTTTTTGTCTGGAATGATAAAATCTTGAAATATCTTGAAAAAACATGGCTATCCATGTATGATATATAGTATAGTGCAATAGAATACGGTTTTTATTTAGCGAGTATTCTAGGATAAAGGAGATTTATGAATAGAATAGAACTTGTAGTACCATGCCACTTTGGGATGGAAGCAATATTGAAAAGAGAAATTATAGACTTAGGCTATGATGTCATAGAAGTATCAGATGGTCGTGTGACTTTTGAAGGTGATGCAGAATCGATTTGCCGTGCTAATATTTGTTTACGTACAGCAGAGAGGGTTTTAATCAAAGTAGGGTCATTTAGAGCAACTACATACGAAGAATTGTTTCAAGGAACAAAAGCTCTTAATTGGGAAGATTATGTACCAAAGAACGGGAAATTTTGGGTAAAGAAAGCAGCAAGCATTAAAAGCCAACTATTCAGCCCTTCTGACATTCAATCTATTATGAAAAAGGCAATGGTAGAGCGAATGAAAGAAAAGCATGGGATTAGCTGGTTTGAGGAGGATGGAGAAGAATATCCTGTTCGCGTTTTTATTTATAAGGACGAAGTGACGGTTGGTTTGGACACTAGTGGAGAGAGTTTACACAGAAGAGGATATCGTAAGCTAACAGCGAAAGCTCCAATTACTGAAAATTTAGCTGCTGGATTAATTCAATTAACGCCTTGGAGGAAAGACAGGATTTTAGTAGATCCTTTCTGTGGTAGTGGAACTTTTGCAATTGAAGCGGCTCTTATGGCAGCCAATATTGCACCGGGTATGAATCGTAAATTTCTCGCGGAAACTTGGAATAATTTGATACCTAAACATCATTGGCAAGATGCAATGGAAGAGGCTAGAGAAGATGTAGATTTAACTGTGGAGACTGATATACAAGCTTATGATTTAGATGAGAAAATGGTAGAGATTGCAAGGGTAAATGCCAAGCTAGCAGGTGTAGATCATTTAATTCACTTCCAAACAAGAGGAGTGGAGCGTATGAGCCATGCTAAGAAGTATGGATTTATTATAACAAATCCACCATATGGGGAGCGATTAGAAGAAAAGGAAGCGTTACCAGCATTATACAAGATAATTGGAGATCGATATAAGAACCTAGATGCATGGAGCATGTATTTGATCACTGCTTATGAAGAAGCCGAAAAGTACATTGGTAAAAAGGCAGATAAGAATCGAAAAATATATAATGGTATGATGAAAACATACTTTTATCAATATATGGGGCCGAAGCCACCGAGAAGACAATAAACACATATGAACTCTCGGAATCTTTCCTGCTTTGTTTATGAATTTCCGAAACAGATTCCGAAGTGCATGATGAACAAGTGGGGGACAGAGTCCCCCAAGGAAAATCTAGAGCCCTAAAATCAAGATATCTAGATTCCGAGAGTAGATACATCGGTATGGAGGGAAGAATGAAGATACTTTTTGCAACGAATAATGCAGATAAAATGCGTGAAATCCGAAAGATTATGAAAGATGTTCCCTATGAGATTACATCATTAAAAGAAGAGGGAATCTTCGTAGATGTGGTTGAGGATGGTAATAGCTTTGTTGAAAATGCAATAATAAAAGCCAAAGAAATTTCGACGATGTGTAAGGATATGATTGTTATGGCAGATGATTCAGGTTTAGTGATTGATGCATTAAATGGAGAACCAGGAATCTACAGTGCAAGATACATGGGAGAAGATACATCTTATCGAATTAAAAATGCGAATTTAATAGAACGAGTAGGTGATAGATCTAAGGAAGAGAGAACTGCAAGATTTGTTTGTGCGATTGCTGCAGTCTTTCCTGATGGCACCCTTTATACAACAGAAGAAGCTATGGAAGGATATATAGGGTATGAAGAAAAAGGTGAGAATGGCTTTGGATATGATCCCATTTTTGTTTTAAGTGAATATAATATGACATCAGCGGAATTATCAGATGAAGTCAAGAATTCGATCAGTCATCGTGGTAAGGCATTAGAAGCTATGAAAGTAAAGATGATGAGAGGTCAAAATGAAAGTATTGATAATAAGTGATACTCATGGAAAACATGAGAATTTTCTAAAGGTTGTAGAACGAGAAGCACCAATAGATTTACTAATTCACTGCGGAGATATCGAAACTGGAGAGTATACAGTAAGTGCTGCAGCGGAGTGCAAAACGGAGATGGTACTTGGAAATAATGACTTTTTTTCAGGGCTTCCTAAAGAGAGGATTTTCGAACTTGGTGGAAAAGTGGTATGGCTTACACACGGGCATACTTATTATGTATCGATGAATTTGGCAACTTTAAAGGAAGAAGCGATGCATAAGGGGGCTGATGTGGTCATGTTTGGGCACACGCATAAGCCAACACTGGAATATGGAGAAGTATTGTGCATAAATCCTGGTAGTATTAGCTATCCTAGACAAAGCGATAAGAAGGCTAGTTACATGATTTGTACCATCGAAAATGATCAGTGGGACATCAAATTAAAATATGTTTAAAAAAATATAAAAAAATATAAAAAAAGTATTTGACAAATGCCTTAGAGTTTTGTATACTAACCTAGTGCTTAAGAGATAACTCTTAAGGTCCGCGGGTGTGGCGGAATTGGCAGACGCGCCAGATTTAGGTTCTGGTGTCCCCGACGTGCAGGTTCAAGTCCTGTCACCCGCATGATAATGAAAGCTTTTATAGAATATCACAATTCTATAAAGCTTTTTTTTTATTCAATTATTCTTGATATAATTCTATGATTGACGAATAATATAGTTGTTGATATACTTAGATGATTATTAATTATATTGGAGGAAATAAAATGGATTTATTAATGCAAGCAGTTCTCTTAATTGCAGGATTTTTATTGTTAATAAAGGGAGCAGATTGGTTTGTAGAAGGCAGTGCGAAGATTGCAGACAAGATGGGAATTCCACAGTTGGTGATTGGTCTTACAATTGTAGCAATGGGAACTAGTGCGCCGGAGGCTGCTGTTAGTATTAGTGCAGCATTT
>CAYJHO010000033.1:14217-16835 GCA_964369945.1 uncultured Lachnospiraceae bacterium | reverse complement strand
GGGGGAGCTGATATAGCAATTGGAAATATTTTAGGAAGTAATATTTTGAATATATTTTTAATTTTGGGCATCACAGCAGTTATTTCAACGATTGCAGTTCAGAAATCAACCCTCAAATATGAGATACCTTTTGTATTAGGAATTACAGTGCTATTAGGAGGTTTAGGCTATTTTGATGGTTCTGTTAGTTTATTAGATGGAGTTATTCTCTGGGCATTTATGATTCTTTACTTAGTTTACTTATTTAGGATGGCTAAGCTAGGCAAAGCTGAGGTAGAAGAAATCGAAAGTGACAGTGATGACAAGGTTTGGAAATTATTGATCTACATTGTAATAGGTATGGCCTGTATTATCTTTGGCTCGGACCTTACCGTAGACGCAGCAACAGGGATTGCACGTACTTTTGGTATGAGTGAGAGATTAATCGGTTTAACATTAGTGGCACTTGGAACTTCTTTGCCAGAGTTAATCACTTCAGTAACAGCAGCAATGAAAGGCAAAAGCGATATTGCAGTGGGAAATATCGTAGGATCTAATATTTTCAATATATTATTCGTAATTGGAACCACTTCATTAATTACCACGGTACCATATGTAAGTGCTTTTGGAACAGATACATTATTTGCAATGGCTGCCTGTGTAATTTTATGGTTGGCTTGCATCAAGAATAAGAAATTGAGCCGCAGTGGCGGAATTGTTCTTTTACTTTGTTTGGCAGTATATATGGTACAGTTAATTGCCTTTGCCTAAAAGAGATGCCTGAAGGCAATGCCTAACGGCAGTGATTTTATATAGTAAAACGAATAGAATTCATACGTAGATTGAGAGGGAATGATGGATAAAATAGCTGTTTTGATTCCTTGCTATAATGAAGAAAAAACGATAGCAAAAGTGGTACAAGATGCATACAATGCATTGCCAGAGGCAGTAGTATACGTATATGATAATAATTCAAAAGATCAAACGGTTAGCCAAGCAAAAGAAGCAGGAGCTGTAGTACGATATGAGTATCAGCAAGGAAAAGGCAATGTAATTCGCCGAATGTTTCGCGAAGTTGAAGCCGAGTGTTATTTGATGATTGATGGGGATGATACTTATCCTTTAGAACATGCTAGGGAAATGGTGAATCAAGTATTAGAGAGACAAGCGGATATGGTAGTAGGAGATCGTTTATCCTCTACTTACTTTGAAGAAAATAAGAGACCTTTTCATAATATGGGAAATAGCATTGTTAGAAAGTCTATCAATATATTATTCCAGAATCAAGTGAAGGATATTATGACTGGATATCGAGCATTTAGTTACGAATTTGTTAAAACCTTTCCTGTATTATCAAAAGGATTTGAGATTGAAACGGAAATGACAATTCATGCAGTAAATTTCAATCTGCAAGTAGAAAATATAGTAGTAGATTATAGAGATAGGCCAGCTGGTTCGGAGTCTAAGCTAAATACTTATTCGGATGGAATAAAGGTATTGTGGAAAATCGTGCAGCTCTTTAAGAACTATAGACCCTTTGCGTTTTTTTCAATAATAGCTGTTTTGATTACTGCGGTTGCTACGTTCTTTTTGCTTCCTGTAATAGGAGAATATCTAGAGACTGGATTAGTGCCAAGATTCCCAACATTAATTGCTTGTGGTTTTATGGTAATAGCTGCATTGCAGTGTTTCTTTATGGGAATGCAATTAGCAGAGGCTTGTCAGAAAGAAAGACGAAATTTTGAACAAAGATATTTACAGATGACACATAGAAAGCTAGACAAATTAGTGAAATAGAAATGAGCTCTCGGAATCTTTCCGACGAAAGTATATAGAATAATAGAAAGGTCTTGAGAATAGCTAAGGTGAATTACCTAGTTATTCTCAAGACCTTTTATGTTTGTATCATTTTCTTGCTTAGATTTGAGTTATGATAGTTTCTATCAAAAGTAACATCTTCTAAAAACCAATCAGGTGGAATAAAACTTTCTGCAGCATCCAAGCTACCAAATTCCACTTCTGCTAAAATTAGAGGAGCAAAAGGTGGGTCGAAGATATCTAGTTCGATAGTCAGACTATAATCTTCTGGTGGTTGCACATGGATATTGGAAAATTTAGGATCTATTAAAGGGATTAGATATCTGGTTTTCGAGATGACATGGCCGTCACACTTTTTGATTAGGTGGGCAAAGCTCTCTGCATTTAGTGGCAAGTTATATTCCTCTCTAGCCATCATACCTTTCCCTTTATAGGTCAAAAAATAATTTTCATTTTCTTGACGTATACGAACTACCGGATCTGTGTTAAGATATCCTTGTACAATTCGAATGCTAGGGTAGATATTTAGTTGTTCTGGTATTGCTTTTAATGTGAATTTTCTTTCAATTTCCATCGGCATCTCCTAAGGTATTATCATACATATATCATAACATTTTATGGAGTTTTTGGAAAGAGGAAGATGAAATCTTAGTGTATTTCGCATAAATTAGCAAATACTACGCAAAGCAAGGTAAATTGGAAATTTGCGGTATTAAAAGGATGATAGAATATACTAGAAAGAATCAAATACCACGCAAAAGGCAGAGGGTGCCAAAAATGTGGTAAATTGAAACAAGAAGAAATAAAAGAAGAGAGAAAAA
>CAYJHO010000033.1:0-14117 GCA_964369945.1 uncultured Lachnospiraceae bacterium | reverse complement strand
GAAGATGAAATTAGCAATTTTTTTAGCAAATGGTTTTGAAGAGGTAGAGGCATTAACGGTAGTTGACTTATGTAGAAGAGCAGAAATAGAAGTGGATATGATTTCAATACAAGAAGACCGTATCGTACAAGGTGCCAGAGGAATTGAAGTGACTGCGAATGAGCTATTTTCGCAGATAAAGGACTTCGATTATGATATGTATGTATTGCCTGGTGGTATGCCAGGAACAAAGAATTTAGAGGCGCATGAAGGCTTGAAGCAACTATTATATCGAGTGGATCAGGAGAAAGCTTATATTGCCGCTATTTGCGCAGCACCTTCTATCTTAGGAAAGATGGGATTATTAAAGGGAAAGAAGGCTTGTTGTTATCCTGGTTTTGAGGAATATTTAGAAGAGGCGCTGATCTCTACAAAAGCGGTTGAAGTAGCAGAACATATCATTACGTCTAAGGGAGTAGGAACTGCAATTGAGTTTTCACTTAAAATTGTAGAATGTTTAAAAAGTGAAAGTACTTCCAAAATCTTAGCAAAACAAATTATTTTTGAATAAAATGTGACAAATACCCCCTAAAAATACATGTATAAGTATAGGGGGTATTTTTTTATGAAGAATTTTAAGAATGTTGCAGAGGAAAGCATGACCTATGTTTCTGGTTATGAATTGATAGAACCACTCTTAGATGATAAAGAAATTTCAGATATTAAGATATTAGCATACAATCAGATTCGGATTAAACGATTGGGAAAGCGCTTAGATAGTGAAGTAACATTTGCTTCCGTATCAGAGCTCATACAATTTATGGACTTTGTTGCAGCAAAGAATCAAATTAGTATATCTAGGGTGCATGCAATGCAGAGCTTCACGGATAAGACGAGCCATAAGGATTTTATATTGCGCTTCAATATAAGCCAAGCTTTAATTAATTCCGTAGATACTCCATATATTCATATTCGAAAGATACCAAAGCAAAAGCTGAGTTTGAAAGATTTGGAATATTTTCACATGTTAAGCCATGAAAAAGCAGAGTATATTAAGTCACGCTTACAAAAGGGGTATATTTTAATAGCAGGAAAGGGGGCAAGTGGAAAAACTACACTATTGAATGCGCTATTAGATGAAATTCCAAAGGATAAGTCCGTTTTAGTCATCCAAGAAAATGAGGAATTATTTACGAAGAAGCACCCAGATATGATGTTTCAGCATGTACTTGAACAAAAGGGCGAGAGTAAGATTTGCTATGGTTTGAAAGAACTTAGTATCAATGCACTATTGGTAGATTTGGACTATATTGTGATCGGTGAGATTAAAGGGGGAGAGGCACTCTACTTTCTGAATGCTGCTTATACAGGTCATCTAGGAATTGCTACTGTTCATGGACAAAGTGGAGAGGCTGCCTTATATAAACTGGCAGACTATGTGAAGTATGAGTCTGACTATAGACAAGATGAGATTAAGAAAATGTTAGCATGTATCGCTACGGTCTGTTATATGAAAGATTTTAAATTACAGTCATTAACAGAAGTTGAGATAAGCAAAGGAGGAGAACTGATTATGAAATCAGTATATGAGAGAGAGGAGGAATAGTTTGTTAATTGTACTTTTTTGTAGTTTGTTTCTATTTTGTTTTCTAATGATAGATCAGTATGTGGTAAAGGGGATTGGGCAAGTTGTTATGTATTCTAAGGGGTATTTAAGCGAGGAAAGAAGAGAAATCGAAGAGTTGGCGATTCCTGATATTAGGAGTAAGAAGTTTTTAGATCGCTTAGAGTTATTTTTATACCACAGTGATATTCGCACGTATCTGCCCTTTTTGAGTGCAAGGCTCTGGATTTATTGCTGCATTCTGTTATTCCTATTTTGTTTAGGGATAGGCACTTGGCTAAGGAGAGGTTGGATGTTTAGCATAGGAGTTTCCATAGCTATGATAGTGGGAGTATATTCTTTGTTATCTTTAAGAAGAAAGAAAAACTTAAAGAGGACAGAAAACGATTTACTAGAGTTTATCAATTTAGCAGAAAGTTTTTCAATTACAGAGGATGAACTATTAGGTATCTTATTACTTTGTGGAAACTATATGAAAGGTCCGATCGGAAGGGTGTTACAACAAATGGAAAGAGAAAGGAGGAAAGGAAGGGCAAGTCGTTTGATATTAGAGCAACTTAAAGTCAAGCTTGAGCATGTGAAGTGGCAAGAATTTATTCATAACTTAAGTGTTTGTAGTGCTTATAATAGCGATTATAATTATGTATTCCACGCTGCTAGAAAAAGTGTACAATCGTATTTGATTTCGAAGAAAGAACGGGCATCTGTTAAGCGCTTAGCAAGCTTAGAAATGTTAATTATGCTAGGCTTTGGTGTGATTATTGTATTTATGCTAGGGAACCTATTAGAAGTGGATATACAAGATCTCCTAATGGATGGAGGGATTGGCTCTGTGGTAGGAATCTATATTGCTGTGATTAGCCTACTTTTTTGGAAGAAAATCAATCGTTTTGAAATGGATTAAGGAGGGAGCTTTATCAAACATAGAATAGAAATCGGACAGATAATCATGAGGATACACAGGTATTTAGAATCTTATCTTATCTCTATGGGAGGTGGATATCAAGATAGCTTATTTTGTTTTAAAAGTGTACAAGCATTTTTGTTTAGCTCTATGATATCGAGTTTCTTGGGCTTCCTAGTAGGACTGGATTTCCACTGGAGCATAGGAGGGATTTCTGCTGTATTAGGTGGATATGTACCGACTTGTTTGCTGCACATATCAAACAAAAGGGACAATGAAAAGATTGTAAGGGATCTTAGATGGTTGTATGAAACAGTATCTGTACAGCTGCAGGCGGGCTTACATATGTATCAAGCATTGTTTGAATGTGATAGTATGATGCGAAATCCTAGATTTCGAGTTGCACTACGAGAAATGGCAAGGGATTTGTTGAAAGGAGGAGAAGTAGAAGACGCACTAGATACATTTGAAAGTAAATTTCATAATCACTACATTTCTAGTTTTTGTATTATATTAAGACAGGCTAAAGACTCAGGATATGCAGTGAAATTGCTAGATGATATTAAGCTACAATTAGACGAAATGGAACGAATGAACTTAATTAAGCGGAAAGAGAATATGGAAATGCAGCTGCAATTTTTTCAAATGCTTTTGTTTATAGGGTATATGGTATTTATCTTATATGCTTGTGTATTAACCATATTAGAGCAAAGTATTTTTTAAGAAAGGGACGGATTGTAATATGAAGAAAATATTTAATTTTATGATGCAAAAAGATTCAGGAGACAAGGCAATTGTTGTAGAAGTTGGTTTAGCGGTTATCGCTGTGGTGCTATTGGTATTTTTTCGAGATGCCATGGAAGCGTTTATTTCAGATTTGGTGTCTTCCGTAACAAGTAAATTAAATGAGTATTTGTCTATTAGCACCATTTTTTGATATGCGCAGGAATCATAAAGGGATGGCACATCAACTCGTACCCGTACTAGTGAGCGCTTTGTTTTTTGCATGTTTTCTAGTGATAGCAGGAGATATTTTGTCAGTGGTTAGAAAACGAGATGAAATTAACCAGATTGCTAGGCATTATTTATTGATTATGGAGACCAAAGGTTATCTACCTGTTTTAGAATCTACAGAATTAGTGAGGGATTTAGAAGCTGTAGGAGTGACGCAGGTAAGTTTAGCTGGGACAAGTATGGAAGCAGTGGATTATGGAAGTACGATTGTGTTGGATATTTCCTGTCTTTTACAAGAAGAGATAGAGGTACTAAGTCAATGGGAAGCTGTAGAAAGTATCTGGGAACTAAGAATAGACTTTACTATGGTATCCACAGCAAAGCATTAGGCTAGAGGTGCATAGGTTGAGAAAAGAAAAGAAGAACCAAGGTGCAATGTCTTATTTATTGCCCTTGATTATGAGCTTGTGGTTTGTATTAAGTTTCTATTTTGTACTAGAATTACGTAAGATAGCATATGCAAGGGATCGCTTAGATGATACTTTATTGCAAGCAAATTTAGCAGCTGCGCTTATGGATCTTTATGAATATGGTAGCAGTGGTGACCTTAGGTTTCAAGATGTATTTGAAAGTCATGATCTCTTTTTAGAAATACTAAATTCCCTAGAAATAGTATCCTATGAATTGTATTTTTATGAAGAAAAGGAGGATGGTTTTACCCAATACTTATTTCGTGATGGACAATGGATCCATAACATAGACTTAGTTGGCAAAGAACAATTCGTGGGGGGTCATACTAGGATAAGCAATGCAAGCATTTATGCAAAAGCAAGCATAGAAGTTTTTATCTTTGGAGAAACAGGTATTTTATTAGAGCGGGATCACTGTGTGGATGTTACTAGCTTAGAGTGAAAGAGGTAGGTAAATTTATGAAAAAGATTAAGAAACGTAAGTTGCTCGCAATGCTTCTTAGTTTGCTAGCAAGCATAGCAATATTTATTTTATTATTAGAGCAACTTAGGGCAAGAGAATCTCAATATCAATATGTAGAGGTGGTTTGTGCAAAGGTAGATTTAAAAGCAGGGCAGCTGCTTGAAGTAGAAGATTTGGAACAATATGTGGAAACCATAGAAATTCCTGAGTATCTACTGATACAAAGCTATGTCATAGATCCATTAACACTAGAGGGTGGTGTTTTACTAGTGGATCTTGAAAAAGGTGCCATGATTAGCCAAGATTTTTATCAAAAAAAGGAAGAGTGGTACCAAGAATATCAAGATTTGGTGTGGATTACAGTGTCTGCTAGTCAATTAGAACAATCGGTGGCAGGAACGATAAGAAGTGGAGATTATATTGATATCTATGTAATGGAAGATCAGGAGGAGGAATATAGGAGTAAGATTTTGTTAGAAGGGATAAGAGTGCGGGCAGTTTATACGGAACAAGGCGTGGAGATAGAGACAAACGATTCCATTGCCATCGCTAAACTGTTTGAAATTCCAGTAGAGAGAACACAAGTAGCTGCTATTTTTCTAGGATTAGAAGAAGGGAAGGTTAGAATTGCGAAGTACAATGATCAAAAGTAGAAATATAGTTTGTATGGTAGTCCTATTTCTTATTTATTTCGTATTAGTGAGAGCGTTCGTAGGACAAGCAAGTTCTAGTGGAGGACTTAGCAGTAGTCCAGATGGTTTGGCCTATACCACAGACTATGGGGTGAATCCAGGTCCTAGCTACCGATATCATGAGACTATACGATTTCCTTTTACGAGCAATCTACCAGAGTTACAAATAGGGCAACACTATTACTTAGCACCGAGAGAAGAAGATGTGAATATAGAGCGTTGGGTAGTAGAATTGCCAAGGGGAAGATGTATTCATGAAGAACCATACCTAGAACATTATCATGGGGTAGAAGTTTCCAATGATATTTGCTATCAATATTATTTACCAGGATGGCTTGGATATTGTGGTGACTGTGGGGAGCAGATAAATTCCTCCTACTACTATATGACAAAAGAAACTGCGAATGAACTTCGTGTGCTGCCAGCGCAAGGGAATTACTATTATGTATGCCCTATTTGTGATGGACTAGAACAAGGGATTTCCTATGTACATCAGTGTAAGACGATTTCCTATAACCGCTATCAGGTAGAATATCACCCGAATGTACCTAGTGCCACTAGTGTAAAAGGCGTTATGTTAAATACCAGGCACATGTACGATAATGCTAAGGAATATGAAGGAGAAGCTTCTAGTAATTTATGGTACAGTGACGAGCGATTGAGAAAAAACACGTATCAATGTTTAGGTTATGAATTTATGGGCTGGAATACAACAGCAGATGGAAGTGGAATTTCTTATTCAGATGAAGAGACTATCTTAAATCTTACCGATAAAAATAATCATGTGGTTACACTTTATGCTGTTTGGAAGGAAAGCAATTCTAGTTTGGCAATTGATCCAAATGGTGGGCGTTATTTAGGACAAGAAGATATTCTTGTGATCAGTCAGGGCTATGGTAGTGACTATGTGATTGATTTGCTAGAAATAGAAGCGCCGAAGGGATATGTAGTAAGTTTTGAAGGTAGTGATTTAGAGCAAGTAGAGACGAGAAAAGAATTCTCCCATATTTCCTTTTCCGATTTGGAAGGAGAGCTGCTTAAGGAGAACTATTATTTTACTGCTGTAGCAGGAACAAGAGATTTGCTTGTATTAGAGTACGAAGAAGTGCCTTTGGTATTACCTGAGCCAGAGAAGGAAAATCTTTCTTTTGTAGCATGGTACTTGGATGCAAATTACGAAAATTTAGTAGGATTTCCTGGGGAAAGCTGTAGTTTTTACGAAGATACCATACTTTATGCCAGATGGGAAGAGTTAAAATTAAGTAGTGAAGTGAACTTATCTGCATACCAAGGAAGTGGAGCCGTGGACTTATTTTGGGAACAAAAGGATGACAAGTACAAATTTTACCAAGTATATCAATCAAGAAATCAAAAGGATTGGACTTTAATACATTCTGATATGGATTCGCTTGTACAAGCATTTTCCTATGAGGAAATAGAATTAAGTCAGAGTCAGCAAGGATATCTAGTGAAGCAAGCTGGGATGTACCAAATTACATTAACAGGAGCAAGCGGAGGAGATTACCAAGGAAAGGAAGGCGGACTCGGCGGACAAATGGTAGTGGAATTGCGCTTAGAAAAAGGAGACTATTTAGAGTTTTACTTGGGAGAGGAAGGGCAGACAAATCGAGGAGGAAACTATCATAAGCTGGCAGCAGGAGGAGATTCTAATCCTGAGGAAGGAGCTGGTGGAGGGGAAGCTTCCTTGGTATATTTAAATAGAGACGGAAAGCAAAGCTTATTACTTGTGGCGGGAGGCGGCGGAGGAGCCAATGCCTTTTTTGACGGAGGAAGCGGAGGGAGTAGCACAGATTATGGAGAATTTCATGGAACCGATGGTGCAGGAGGAGGAGGCGGTGGTTACTATGGAGGAAAAGCTGGCTTCTTGCAAGCAGGCAATATTACCATGTTACCGATAAAGGAGCCGAGTCTAACAGTAAGTGGATATGATTATGGAGATGCTTGGGGAGTTCGAGCTTATAGCTATCACATCTATGGAACGGAAGAGATTCATGGAGCGAAGTATATGATATTAAAGGATAAGAACAATCGAAATATATACCTGCATTATTTGAATCTAGTAGACTTTCATGATTTGACTTCAACTAATAAAGGAACGGCTCATTATACGCCAGGATGGTTGACCTATTATTACACAAGCCATCATGGAGAAGGACATGAGCATACCAATCGTTACCATTCGATGAAAGGAACTATCTGTAATGGAGAATTATTTTTCTACACCAAATGGGAAGAGAAGGCTCACTCTGTGCCTTCCGAAGGTGGTGGGAACTACTTTAATAAAGAATTTGTTGCTTATATTGGGCTTCATAGCTTAGCAGGAATACAAGAGGAAGGCGGAAGGGCAACAATTCAGCTTACTTGGCTAGATTATGAAGAAACAAACAACTTAGAGGCTGTCATGGCTAGGGATGTAGCGATTCCATACCCAGTAGAAAGGATGCAAATTTATGAAAAGGAAAATCAAGAAGTACGCCTAGTTTGGGAACCTGCCATGGATAGAGGCACAAGCTATTTTCATAAGGTGATTTCTTATATACAAGAAGGTGATAACTTTTATCAAAGCTGTGAATCAAACCAAAGCGAGGATATCATTCGAACAGGAATTGCAGGGTATTATTATTATCTAGATGATAAGAAAGAGGGAGAAGTTACTGTGGAAGATCTGTTTACAAAGCAAGTTTCCTTGGATTTGAATCAGAAATACCTAGGCCAATATATTCACATAGCAGCCGTGGATTATGCAGGGAATCTTTCCACAAGCTATCATTATTATCTGCCAACAGAGGGCTTTGAATTTGAGCCTTCCAAAATCAGCACAAAGCAAGTACTAGTTGAGCAGAGTGCAGCAGTATACCAAAAGGATGAATCTGTATTTTATGTAAGAGCAGACGGGTTAACGGAGCATAGAATTAGTGTAGGGGCTTTTGTGGAAGGAATGGCAAACAGAGACTATTTGATAGAAGAACTTAGTTTGCATGTAGAGATGATTGGAAAACGTAGTGCATCTAGTTTCTTGTTAGATCATGTCATGTTGGAAGAGAGTGATGAGAGGTGGCTAGAAATTGGGGTAGGCACCACAAGTTTACAAAATATCTCGCAGGATTTAGCCTTGGTGGCAAGCAAGGGGTATCGAGATAGAAGTCTTAGAGAGGTGGAACTACAACTAGCATATAGCCTTTCTGGGGAACTGCATTTAGAGCCTATTTTTATCTATCCAAGTGCTAGTGCTACCTATCAATCAGAACGCTATGAAAGTTTAGAACAAGAGGACAGAGAACATGGAATCGTATGGATTCCAGATGCAATACCACCTAAGATTACAGGCTTAGAAGAGCTAGAAGATTTAGAATTAAAAGAGCTAGATCAAGTTCTTCTTATTCAAGCGAGTGATGAAGAGAGCGGTTTACGTGAGTGCTACGTTCAACTGCAAAATAAAGATAATGGTTTACAAGAAACCTATCACTCACAAGGTGAAGTAATAGAAATTCAAATAGTAAAAGAAAATCTACTCTTTCAAGGGGAGCTTGAAGTGGCTGTAGTGGCAGTGGATCAAGTGGGAAACGAGAGTCGTATTCATGGAGAAATCATTGGATTTTCCCTAGAAGCTAGCATAGAGAAACTTAGAGAACCAACACAAGAAGCATTTAAAGCAGGGGAAGTAGGGGTAATTCACTTTAAAACAACTGCTTATGCAAGCCAGCTGACCATTCAATTTAGGGAGCCATTAGAAGACTTATATTATCAGTTTGTATATGAGGTACCTAGTGTAATAGAAGTGGGAAAACAGTATTTTCAAGTACCATTAGGAACCCCAGATGGTGAGTATCAGGTACAGATCATAGCTTATAAATTAGATGGAACACACCGAGAGTTGAGTTTGAACTTTACCGTTAAGGGAAGTATTACAGATGAATTGCGAACCAGAATTCGCTATAATGGAAAATAAGATGCCGATTATTATCTTTGCATGTTATTTAGTTGGAGTTAGTACACAAGATATAAAAGAAAAGAGCGTTTCTAGGATTTGGCATTTGTTCGCTTTCTTAGCATTAATGTTTTCTACAAATCCTAAGCTCTTTTTCCTAAGTGTTTTGTGGAACTTAGCGATAGTAGTTTTGTGTTATTGGCAATATAAAAAAGGTGCCTATGGTTTGGCTGATGTTTTTGTACTATTAAATTGTAGTATGTTCTTTGCTATTAGTAGAGGAAGTATTAGGTTTTTGTGGGAATTTTGTTTGTTTTATTTTCTTGCAATTATATTAGTATATCTACATCAATATGTGAATAAAAACATAAAACAATATAGGTTTTTAAGAAAAGTTCCATATATTCCATACCTAAGCTGTGCTTTTATCTTGACAAACATGGTAGTTTAGAGCTACATTTATACTAACTATGATAACTAAGAGGAGTTCAGTACATGAGTAAAGAATTAGCAAAAACATATGATCCAAAAGGGATTGAAGATAGGCTATATGAAAAATGGATGAATAAGAATTATTTTCATGCAAGCGTAGATAGAAGTAAGAAACCATTTACAATCGTTATGCCACCACCAAATATTACAGGTCAATTGCATATGGGCCATGCCTTGGATAATACCATGCAAGATATTTTGATTCGTTTTAAAAGAATGCAAGGGTATCAAGCTTTGTGGCAACCAGGTACCGATCATGCTTCCATTGCAACGGAAGTAAAAATCATTGAAAAGATGAATGAAGATGGGGTAACAAAAGAAGATATTGGTAGAGATGGATTCTTAGAAAGAGCCTGGGATTGGAAGAGAGAGTACGGTGGTCGTATTATCGAACAGCTTAAAAAGCTAGGCGCTTCTTGTGATTGGGAGAGAGAGCGTTTCACCATGGACGAAGGCTGTAGTGATGCAGTAACGGAAGTGTTTTTAAGAATGCATGAAAAAGGATGGATATACAAAGGAAGCCGTATCATTAACTGGTGTCCTATTTGTAATACTTCTATTTCGGATGCAGAGGTAGAACATGAAGAAAAGAATGGGAATCTTTGGCACATCAAATATCCAGTGATGGATGATAATGGACAAGCTAGTACCACAGAGTTTTTGACCTTTGCAACAACAAGACCAGAAACCATGTTAGGGGATACTGCAGTAGCTGTAAATCCAGAGGACGAAAGATACCTACATTTACATGGCAAAAAGGTTTTATTGCCACTGATGAATCGTGAGATTCCAATTGTTACCGATCATTATGTAGACACAGAATTTGGAACAGGCGTTGTTAAGATTACACCAGCACATGACCCGAATGACTTTGAAGTAGGAAAGAGACATCACTTACCTGAAATCAATATTATGAATGATGATGCAACGATTAATGCCAATGGTGGGGCTTTTGAAGGAATGGATCGTTATGTAGCTCGTAAAGAGATTGTAAAGCAATTAGAAGAAATGGGCTTACTAGTGAAAATAGAAGAGCATGCACATAATGTAGGAACCCATGATCGTTGTGGAACTGTAATCGAACCATTAATCAAGAAGCAATGGTTTGTGAAAATGGAAGATTTGATTAAGCCAGCAGTAGAAGCAGTAAAAACAGGAGATATTCAATTAGTTCCAGAAAGAATGGATAAGACATTTTATAACTGGACAGATAATATTAGAGATTGGTGTATTAGCCGACAATTATGGTGGGGCCACAGAATTCCAGCATATTATTGTGATTCTTGTGGAGAAGTGGTGGTAACTAGAGAATGCTCGGATATCACTTGTAGTAATTGTGGCAGTAAGGAATTTACCCAAGATCCGGATACCTTAGATACTTGGTTTTCTTCTGCTCTATGGCCATTTTCAACCTTAGGTTGGCCGAATAATACAGAAGAATTGGATTATTTTTATCCAACAGACGTTTTAGTAACAGGACATGACATTATTTTCTTCTGGGTAATCAGAATGATCTTTTCTGGTTTTGATCAAATGGGAGAAAAGCCGTTTAAAACTGTGCTATTCCACGGATTAGTAAGAGATGCTGAAGGGAAAAAGATGTCTAAATCCTTAGGCAATGGAATTGATCCGTTAGAGATTATTGAGCAATATGGAGCGGATGCTCTGCGCTTAAATCTTATGACAGGAAATTCACCAGGAAACGATATGAGATTTTATATCGAAAGAGTTGAAAACAGCCGTAATTTTGCAAATAAAGTATGGAATGCTTCTAGATTTATCATGATGAATATGGAAGGCAAAGAAATTACAACACCTAAGGCAGAAGATTTACAGCCAGTAGATAAGTGGATTTTATCTAAATTAAACGGTGTAATCAAAGAAGTTACAGAGCATATGGAGCACTATGATCTAGGAATTGCAGTACAAAAAGTATATGATTTTATCTGGGATGAATTGTGTGATTGGTATATCGAAATGGTAAAACCAAGGTTATATGCTACCGATGATGCGGTAAGTGGAAATGCAGCACTTTTCACCCTAAAGACAGTTTTGTTAGATGCCTTAAAGTTATTGCATCCATATATGCCATTTATTACAGAAGAAATATTCTGTACACTGCAACAGGAAAAGGAATCTATCATGGTAGATTCTTGGCCAGAATACCAAGATGCAAATCATTATCCAAAAGAAGAAAAGGCGATTGAAATCATCAAAGAAGCAGTACGTGGAATTCGTGCCGTTAGAACAGAGATGAATGTGCCACCAAGTAAGAAAGCAGAAGTTTATGTGGTAAGTAGCCTAGAGGATATCCGAAATGTATTTGAAGAGGGAACTTTGTTCTTCGCAGCACTAGCTTATGCTTCTAGTGTTAAAGTACAAGAAGATAAAGCAGGAATTGCGGAAGATGCAGTTTCTGTGGTAATCGGAAATGCAGTGATTTATATTCCATTTGCACAATTAGTGGATATTAATCAAGAAATAGAGCGTTTGCAAAAAGAAGAAAAGCGTTTGCAAGGAGAGCTTCAAAGAGTAAGTGGGATGTTAAGCAATGAAAAGTTTGTTTCAAAGGCACCTGCAGCAAAGATTGAAGAAGAAAAAGCAAAGCAAGCAAAGTACCAACAAATGATGGAGCAAGTACAAGAGAGATTAACTCAATTGTCTAAGCGATAATAAAAAAGCCCAATATGAACGCAGGATAAATGCCTGTATCATACTGGGCTTTTTTGTGGAAATAACAAATTAGGGGAAGAAAAATTGGTTAATTGTCTACTTTTAGAGTGAACTTCCCTAGGGAATCACAAAAAATACATTGATTTTTTCTCTTAATATATGTATCATAGTTAGTATTAAATCAATTCTTAAGTGAAAAGTTTATTCACCGTGGAGAAAAGGCGCACCGGCATGGAGGGAAATATGATACAATTTGATGAAGAGGTTCGTAAATTTCAAAAGTGTACAGAAATTGGAGAACTTGAAAATATGATATATGAACAAGGAAATACAGACATTGCAGATATTATGTTAGAGATGTTTAAAGAACTAAAAGACAAAAAGGAGTAGATAGAACGTGATGAAATGTATTCATTGTGGTGCAAATTTGACACAAGCTGATTGCTGTCCAAGTTGCAATAAAAATATTAAGCATTACAAAGCCATGATTCAAGTTTCTAATCTGAAATATAACGAAGGATTACTGAAAGCACGAACGAGAGATTTGAGTGGAGCGATGGATGCCTTGAAGCAATGTTTGAAGTTAAATAAAGAACATGTGGATGCTAGGAACTTATTAGGTTTGGTATATTTTGAACTTGGCGAAATAGTAGAGGCATTAGGCGAATGGGTTATT
Organism: uncultured Lachnospiraceae bacterium; assembly: GCA_964369945.1. GTDB lineage: Bacteria > Bacillota > Clostridia > Lachnospirales > Lachnospiraceae > RGIG6307. The sequence goes on along the minus strand of CAYJHO010000033.1, from coordinate 1,241 downwards.
AGTAAGAATATAAGACCAGAAGGTAATAAGGCAGACGAATATATTGTAAAGGTTCAGAACAATCAAAGTAAACTAGAGCAATATACCCAAGCAGTACAAAAGTATAATAAGGCATTAGAATATTGCCAAGTAGATAGTGCAGATTTAGCCTTGATACAGCTAAAGAAAGTAGTTAGTTTAAATCCTAATTTGGTAAGAGCACAGCTCTTATTGGCACTGATTTATCTTGAGAATAAGCAGTGGGCAAACGCGAAGAAGCATTTACAGGCGGTAGTTCACAACGATAAAGGAAACTTGCAAGCAAGAAGTTATCTGCTAGAAGTAATGGCCCATGTGAAACCAAAGGATTCGTCCGCAAACGAAGCTAAGAAGAAAAAGGATGTGATTCGTTACGAGCAAGATAATGAACTTATCATACAGCCTAGTAAGTATAAAGAACCAAAGACAACCAATGAACTATTAATAGGGTTTTTGATTGGATTAGCAATCGGAGCTGGTATTTTGTTTTTCTTAGTATTACCAGGACAGATACAGGCAGTGCGAATGGAGTCTGATGAACAAATCCGTGTAGCCAATGAGAAAGTAGATGGACAGGCAAGTAGCATAGAGCAGTTAAGTGCAGAGAAGTTACAAGTCGAAACCAGATTACAAGAGATTGAAGCTAACTATATTGCAGTTTTAGGTGAAAGCGTAGGCGTAGAAGGAATAAAGGCTTTATTACAAGCTAGCACAGTGTATGTGGAAGATCCTAGCAATTTAATAGCCGTAGCAGAGTATATGGATATCTGTATTGAATATATAGATCAGATTAATGCAGCGTCCCAAGAAGTACAAAATTTGTACCATAGTTTAATCGCAGCAATCGGAACGCCAATGGCAGAATCCTTGTTGCAAAGTGGAAATGAAGCATACAGAATAGAAGAGTATGAAGTAGCCATTGGTTACTATGAAAGGGCAGTAGTCTACGATACGGAATTGATTGATGCATTGTTTTTTATTGCAGAGGCTTATAGAATGCTTGGCAATGTAGAAGAGGCAACGAAAAGGTACCAACAAGTCATAGAATTATTCCCAGACAATTATAGAGCAAGACAAGCACAAGAGCATATTGATTCATTTTAACAAAAGAGAACACCGAAAGGGGTTCTCTTTTTTTTACATGAACTCTTGGAACCTTTACAACAAAATTCAAAAGTTCAGCTGAAAATACGTGCAAAAGGTATGATATAAGCTACTAGATA
>CAYJHO010000032.1:0-22033 GCA_964369945.1 uncultured Lachnospiraceae bacterium | reverse complement strand
TTACACTACTAAATGCATCAAGTACGGACTTGTGATCATCTACAATCATAACTTTTTGATTTCTTGACGATATTATACTATATTTTTACAAAATTGGGAAGAGTATTTCTAAATTCCTTTATTTTGCAGTCTAATTTTATCTGAAATCAAAGCTATAAACTCAGAATTAGTCGGCTTTCCTTTTCCTAAACTAATCGTATATCCAAACAAAGCTTCTAGGGTTTCTACCTTACCTCGCCCCCACGCTACTTCAATTCCATGGCGTATTGCTCGCTCTACCCTACTTGGGCTTGTATGAAACTTCTGGGCTATTGAAGGATATAGTGCTTTTGTAATAGAATTCAATAAGTCGCCATTTTCTATACAAAGCAAAATAGCTTCCCTAAGATAATGATAGCCTTTAATATGAGCCGGAACACCAATTTCGTGAATCAATTCTGTGACTTTCGTTTCCAAATCTTTTTCCTTCTCACCAAATGATAAGATAGATTGCTTTTCTTTTTCTACTTCTTGCGCTTTCGACACCTCAATCCTTCCATTTGTTTGCTTCGCTGGTACTGTAATCATGATTTGAAACTCTTTATTTGCGTGCAGTAATTTTTCTAATATTTTATATACATTTTCCTTATCCTTTGTAGAAGATATTTGTATTTGCTCCATGCCCTTCTCCTTCTACATCAACTCAAACTATCACTGTTTATATTTCTAAATCTATCTTACTGTAAGGCCTATAAAAGCTCAAGAAAATATCATCCAAAGCTTTTTCCTTCTTTCGACTTTATTTTCTTTTTTCTATCAATATTATTTGTGGTGGATAGTTGCTTTGATTCATCCAATTCATATGTAAAACATTGAATTCTTTTTGATTTAGTGCTTGACAAAAAGGAACTAGACTTAATAACTCTTGTAGTCCTGGTTCGTGACCAGGATAGATTACTAGTAACAACTTCCCTTTCGCTGCTAACATCTTCAGAGCCTTTTCAACCGCCAACTTTGTAGTATCTGCCAGGGTTGTAATACTATGATCTCCTTTTGGCAAATACCCTAAATTAAAAAGAATAAAATCTATTTTTTCGAAAATATACTGTTCTAAATGCTGATGTCCGTCCTCAATCAAAACTGCTCTGTGGCACAGATTCTCTTTTCTCAACAATTCCTTAGTCTGTTCTATTGCCATTGGCTGAACATCAAAACCATATACTTTGCCAGTTTCTCCCACTAATTCGCAAAGTAATTTAGTATCTCCACCATTTCCTACCGTTGCATCCACTGCAACTGCCCCAACGTCTATCCCAAGCCTTGCCAAAAGGTGTGATACTCCTACTGCATTATGAAATATTTCTTTCCTCATCCCTTTCCTCCATGATTACTCTTTACTAACCCCATCCCTTCTTTGTATAATGAACTTATCACTATGATTAAACAAAGAATTGAGGTATTATGATTACATTATTAGCTAAATTATTCCTAAACAATCCCAAACAATATTCGAATAAAAAGACACGCCTACGCTACGGCATGCTTTGTGGTGTGCTTGGTATTGTTTTAAACTTACTCCTTTTTGCTAGCAAATTCATCGTTGGAGTACTTAGTAACTCCATCGCTATCTCTGCCGATGCACTAAATAACTTATCCGATGCTGGTTCTTCCATCGTTACCCTCTTTGGTTTTCGTCTTGCAAACAAAGCACCAGATTCAGACCACCCTCACGGACATGGACGCTATGAATACATTGCTGGACTCATTGTCTCTATCTTGATTTTATTTATGGGATACGAATTAATTTCTATCTCGATTCATAACATAATAAATCCAAGCCTAATCGAATACTCTAGCTTTGCTCTTATCATACTCGTTTCTTCTATTTCCGTAAAGTTCTATATGTACCTTTACAACAAAAACATTGGAAACAAGATTGACTCAACAGCCTTAAAAGCTAGTTCTATCGACAGCTTAAGCGATTGCATTTCCACCTCAGTCGTTTTGCTTTGTATTCTGCTAAGCCCCTTTACCAGCCTTCCTCTAGATGGTTATAGCGGTTGCTTTGTTGGCTTATTTGTAATCTATGCAGGCATAAAATCAACCAAAGAAACCATCTCACCTTTATTAGGTAATGCCCCTTCGAAAGAATTAATCGAAGAAATAAAAGACATTGTGCATTCCTATGATATTATTTTAGATATCCATGATTTATTGGTCCATGATTACGGCCCTGGTAGAATGGTAATTTCACTACATGCAGAGGTTCCTTCCGATTCTAACTTTGTAGATATTCATGATACCATCGATCGTATCGAAAAGAAGCTCCAGAGAAAATTAGGTTGCCATGCCATCATTCATATGGATCCTGTTTGTCATGAAGATGAAGAAACAATAGCACTAAAAGAAAAAATCACACAGAGATTGCAGGATATTTCACCCGAATTTCATCTGCATGATTTTAGAGTTGTGAAAGGAAATACCCACAGCAACATTATCTTTGATGTAGAATCTCCTTTTCAACCGAGTATTTCTGATCAAGACTTATTAGCCAAAATCCATGATTATATCCAGAACTTGGATGGCAATTACTATGGTGTCATCACCATTGATAAATACTAACTTTTATTCTGGCCAAGAAATAAGGATTAATAAACTTCCTTGTTCCACTGTTATTTCAGCCTTTTCTCCAATAAATTCATTGCTAATCCCTAGAGGGTTAGCATTGCTTAGGCTGACTTGTTCCACCTCATATTTGAGCCCTTTAATATGAACCCCTTCTGATATGGTCGTATGGGAAAAGACCGAAACATAGCCTTCCATTTCTTGTCGAAAACTAACCGTTTCATTCTGTGCCATTAACATCATTCCTGTACCATCCATGATATAGCCTACAGCACCTTGGTTCTTCAAAAACTGTAGCAGTTGGATATTTGCTAAGGTATGATCCAATCTGCCGCCATTCGCTCCATAGAGGCGAAATTGTTGATAACCTAATGCCAAACCTTGTTGAATGGCATGCATCATATCGGTTTCATCCTTTTCTCTTGGCAGTCGCATGACTTTTTGCGGAACCGTTTTCTCCAACTCTTCTATTATCTCTTGGTATTCCTCATCCAAAGAATCAAAATCTCCAACAATAAGATCAGGTTCTACTTCTAAAATAGGACAATACATCAATCCTCCATCTGCTACTATTAAGAAATCTCCCTTTTCCTTATCATAGGGAATGGAGCCGACGCTTAAATCGCCAGCTCCAATAATATAACACACTCTATTCATCCCTTATAACTCCGTTATTTCATTAAGAATTTTCATTTACATATAGACTTACTCTTGATTGGATAATACCAACTACTTCATCCGTTGACTTTTGTCCACTAAAGTATGCAGCAACTTCTTCCTCTATGATAGGGAAGATTTCTTCCATCATAGCATAATCAGTGGTTGTAGTAACACTATTTACAAATGCCAACCATTTATCAACCTCTTCTTGGCTTGCTGGTTCAATGATAACTTCTTCCCCATTGATATAAGTCGTATAATCATACTCTTCCTTTTCACCTTTTTCATTGATCCAATAGTCTTTTTCCATCATCTTCTCTGCATCAGCCTCTAGTGCTTCCTGAAGAATTGGCAATCCCCAGGTATAATTATAATTGTTGTTCTCATTCTCTTCCGGCATCATAGTTTCCTTTGAAATTTGCGTTTTCACAAACTCCCAAGCTCCTTCTACATAAGGACTGTCTGCCACGATAGAATAGCTAGTATCCACGCTAATCACTCCATTAATACCAGAAGAATTTGGGAATCCTACTGCTGTGAAAGGTTCTAAAAACTTGCTATAAGTATAGCGATAAAAATCAGCCATATTATCAATCGTTCCGCCATACAATAAGGTTCTATCTTCGATATATTGTGTTTCCCATTTCTCCCAGTACGTAGGATCATCATAGTTTGCACTATAATCAATTTCATCTGGGAAAGTATTCGCAAACTCTAATAGATTTTTAAAGGCATCAGAATCAAAAGAAACAGTTCCATTTTCCATATCTACAAACTCTTCAAAGCTATATCTTAAAGCAGCATTCAACACCTCTGATTTTGTCATTTCTGATGTTAAATCAGCTTCTGGATATTGACTTTGCGTCTGTGATAAATTCTCCCATGTCAATGTAGTATCTCCAAAGATGCTCTCTTTTCCAAACATGGTTGCAATATAATATCTAGTAGGCATTTGATATAAGCCACCATCATACTCTAGGGCTTCAAATACATTTTGACTATAATCTTCTACCGCAATCGTTTCATCCGATTCAAATAATTCATATAAGTCAGCTAGTAAACCCTTAGAAGCATAATTCGCAACACTAATACTGTTGTTGCTATATATAATATCAGCTACATCTCCTGTAATAATATCATTTTCTAATTGTGTTTTCGCTAGTGTATAATCCTCAGAAGTATTATAATCTGCATAATCTTCAATTAACACCTTATATTCATCGCTTTGACCATTGAAATTAATAACAGCTTGGATCAAATCTCTTCCTGCATAAATCGTAGCAATGGTAATAAGTGCCTTATCTGGTACCTCTTCTGCTGGTACTTTTGTTAACTTTCCAAGTTTGGAAGTATAATCTGAATATCCACTATAAAGTGCAATCAGTTCCGTTTCTGAAATCGGGATAATTCTTTCCATATAATTCACATCCAAATCACTAGCAATAATATCTAGTAATTTCGTAGGCTGCGTGTCTCCCATATTGAATCCATATACCCCCAAATTATCAGAAAGATACAAATCATAGCCTATGCCATGCCCATCGAATACACCATAATTACTAATAGAATCTGGAACTTCTATCTCTTCGATAATTGCACCAGTATTTACATCCACTGCTACATATCTTTGTTGGCTATAATCCGTATTCCATACTTGCATCACAGGATTCCCTTCATAGTAAAAAATCGGTCCATAACCATCTAGTAACTCTGGAGATAGTGGGGTTTCTGAACTAAGACTTCCATCTGAAGCAACTACAAGAATGGATTGGTTTGTCATGATAACAAGATTTCCATCTCCATCTTCAAATAAACTATTGATATAGATATAATTATCATCGCTACTTTCTAGAAATTCATCAAGGCTAAGTCTGTAAATTTCTTCTGAAGTCATGCTTTGATTTACTATACTTTGCTCTTCTACCCACATACCATCTGCATCTGCATAACTTCTATTTTCGATAAAAGCAATTGTATTATTTGATAAAATCACATAATTATTCTTGTATACATTCTCCTGAATCGCTCCTGGGGCAATGCTATCTACAATGGCACCTTCTTCTATCTCTGGAAGCGGAACTGCCACGGATACTTCTGCTGTTACACTTGTAGTAGTCGTACTTGTATTATAAACCACTTCTTCCTCGGTATAGCCATAATTGATTTGATCTAAGATAATGGACTCTTGATAGTTTCCTAGTTGATCAAAAATTAGCAATTGTACACTCTCGCCTGTGTCTTCATAAGTACCGATGATTACATAGATGTTATCTTCTACTCGATCTACCGTTTGTACCCAAAAGTTCTCGTAATCAGATAAGGGACTTTCTAGTTCCTCTAAATCATATACATAATTCTTTAGTTGCTGATTCTTTTCTGCCAATTCTTCTTGACTTGGCTCATTGCTTGTTTCCCCACATGCTGCAAGGGACAACACCATTCCTGCTGCCAATAACATGGCCAACAATTTCTTTTTCATATTCTCCTCTTTTCTGGCTCTAAGCCTCTATCTCTTTCTTTCCTTCTCGCTTTTCTTCTTTTCTTCTCTTACGTTCTACTGCTCTTTTGTACCACGTATCCTTAGCTTGTGCATAAACCCCAGAAACTCTCCACTTTCTGCGAATCCATAGCTTCCAAATCCAAACAATTAAAATAACTGCTGCAATAGCTAACATTAACATCTGAATAGAAAATAGGATTGCTATGATATCTTGGTAGGCTCTAGCTACATTTTCCCAATAAGGGAAGGTAACTCCACTAAGCCCCATGGAGCGAATTGGTAATTGTTGTAAAGACTCTACTAGTTGTGCTGGCTCAAATCTATTTTGATGCTCTACTAAAGCAATGTCTTCCTCTCCCACCAAATCTGCTATCATTTGATAAGCAAAACCAGACACTGGATTAGGGAGCAAATATTCTACAGTCTCTAACCCATAATAAACACCATAATCATACAAACTAGCATGAGAAACAAACATTGTTAATTCTTCATTTCCCGCATGTTCTTGAAAATAACCTTCTTCCTTTTCGTAAACTCCAACCACTAAATGAGGAATATCACCAATGCTTACAAACTGCCCTACCACATCGTTACTTCCAAAAAGCTGCCATGCAATGTCTACATCAATAATTACCTTATCTTGCATCAAATCCGATTCACTAAAGTATACACCTTCTATTAAATCTAAAGGATGAAATTGAAAAAAGTCTCCACCTACTCCGTAGGCTTTTGCAGTTACCGTACCGTGTTCGGTAGATGCTGTAATCTCGCCTGTTGCACTATAGGCTTGTAAATAGAGCCTAGCATTAGAAGATTCATCTGTGGTAATAGAAGCCTCTGTTAACTTGCTCTCAATGCCATAGTACCAACTTAATATCTGAAACTCTGTAGTCTCTAAACTTTCTTTTAAACCTATCTTTTCTGTTTCTGAAAGATACATACTAACATGAGCATATCCGCCTTCTTTATCCCATTGCATTGCAATATTTTCATGCTCCAAACTAGCAACCATAGAATGAATCACTAGTTGAAGCAAAAAAGCAATGAGAACACAAAGTGCACAAATACTAGTATATATCACATGTTTTCGCGTCAATCTGATTTGTATTTGCAACACCACACCCCCTTATATTAATCCGCTAAACGAACCAATTCATTCTCTTGTACTGGTTGTGTTGATGTTGTAATTACAAACTCACCGCCGTACAATGCGCCTGTAACTGCTGATTGGGTATCATCACTTCCTAGTACCTCTACATCCACACGTACTGCATAATATCGATTGCCAAGCGGAGAACTTCTTTGCTCTACCACAAGAATAAATTTACCATTATTATCTTCTCGAATTGCGCTATTTGGAACTAAATAATCATAATAAGCACTTTTTTGTCCCATAGAAATGCTTAGACTTTGTCCGTCACTTACATCACCTTCTACTGAAAATACTAAGATTACATTTTCACCTTGGCTAGCAGCATCTACTCGTTTGTTTACCAACACAATTTGAGTATCGTTATAATACCATGCATTCTGTAGCTCTGCAGTTTCACCTACTGTCAATCTCTGGGCTTGTTCCTTAGTCACAGATACTTCCATACTATATCCATTCCCTTCCGGTTGAATGGTCATAAATTCCACTCCTGCCGAAACATCAGTACCTGCTTTTGCAGTAATGCTTTGAATCACACCTGTAATAGGAGCTTCAAAGGTACCACCTACTGCCTTACTAGCTAGTTCGCTTACATCTTCTTGCAACTCTCTAATCTTATCTAGAGAGGCACTTAAATTACTTTCATTTGCTTGACTAGTGGTTAATCCTGATAAAACTTCCTGCTGCTTTGCCAAGCGATTCTCAGCATCTGTCTTATTTACATTATAAACAGCCAATGAATTTTCATAATCCTTGATTTTCACGCTATTGTTTGGCCCTGTTGAATCTACAGCCGCTTTGGCATTGGTTTCCGCTACCTTTTTTGCTTCGAAATCATCATATGCACTTACATATTGTCCTAAGACGTTTACTCGCATTTGAGTATCTGATAAATTGTCATTGGCTGCATCTAATTCTCCTTGCTTTGCTGCTAATGCAGCTTCTGAATCTCTCCAAATTTGTAAAGCTGCAATGACATCTGGATCCTCATCTACATTCGGTACTGAAGTCGGGCTAGCTAGGTTAATGGTATCTGGTTCTACCACTTCAGTTGGTGCTGTTTCGCCTGTGGTCTCTGTCTCCTCTGCATCTGGAACTGTTGGTATACTATCTGTTCCGGTTCCCACTGCTTTCACCGCAGCTTCATATGCTAGTTTATTTGCCTCTACTGCATCTTGAAGAGCCTTTACTTCAATTTCTAATCGGTCAATTTGCGCTTCGATCATACCACTGGTCAACTCTCCTTGGGCTGTACTTAATAGATTTCTAGCCTCATCCATACTTGCCACCTGGATACTTGCTGCTGCTAGTGCAGATACTGCACTATTCCATGCTGCTTCTGCAGCTTCTCTATTAGTAACAGCTGTTTGATAGGCAGCTTGTTCTGTAGAATTGTCTTTATGAAATTGCTGTGCTAAGGTTAATTGGTTATTTAAATAATTAATTTCCGTCTGATACGAAGCGATCTCTGCTTCAATTTTTTCAATCTCTACTTTCACTGCATCTACTTGAGCTTTGTAGGCATCAAAACTAGTTGTATTTCCATTTTCCACGTTATTTGCAGTCTCTGCTGATACATCAGCACCTAAGAGTGCTTGTTCATAGGCTAATTCTGCTGCCTTTAAGGCTTCTACTGCTGCTTCGTATTCTGGACTTTCCGTTCCTTGTAAATATAGAAGAACTTGCCCCTTTTCTACGGTATCTCCTTCTTTTACTAAAACACTTTCTACGGTTCTAGTTTCATCGATCAATACAGAATAAATATCATCTGCTGTTACGATACCACTTCCCCTTACTCTTGCTTCAATAGATCCACCATTCATATATTGTGCTGATACCTCTGGTAAAGAGTAATTCATAATTGTATTAGAAAAGAATGTTAATATTAACATAATGATTAAAAATACAATTGCAAAATTTTTAATCCAGTCTCTCCTTTTTGTTGTCAGTTCATTCATTTCACTATCCTCTGCTTTCTCTATTATCCTCTCGGAATCTAGAGCCCTTGATTTTAGGATCTAGATTTTCCTTGGTGGACTCTGTCCCCACTTTTTTTCATCATGAATCTCGGAATCTGTTTCAGAAATCCAAAAGCAAAGTATGCACAAATCGTGTGGAAACGTCTGTACTTAGTGGCTGTTCTCTAGCCTTTTACGTACAGCTACGTTGAAACCGAGCGAAAGCGCATTTTGTGACTACTTTGCTTTTGAATTTTGTTGTAAAGATTCCGAGAGTTCATTCCATTATCCTTTTATTCCGCCTTGATATGTAATTCCTTCCACCAAATAATCTTCTCCATACAAGAACACTAATAAGGTTGGAACCATGTAAATGGTAGCTACAGCAAATGCTAAGCCAATCTCCCCACTGTTTATTCGACTTAAGAATACACTCAGTGGATGCATTTCTTGATCTGATAGTAGAATCAGCGGTTGCTCTACCATATTCCAATAGTCTATAAAAATCAAAATGGCAACAGATGCAATTGCTCCCTTACATAGGGGCATGGCAATAAAGCTGAAAATCTGCCACTCTCCGGCACCATCCATTTGCGCTGCCTCTACTACCCCATATGGTATTCTTCTCATATATTTTGTTAATAAAAACACCGCAAAAGGGGAGAAAATACCTGGAAGCCAAATTGCCCACCTGGTATCAATAATGTTAAACCACTCAGACACTAAATAGTTAGGAACCAAGGTCACCTGATATGGCATCAACATCAAAATAATATAGGCAAAAAACATAATTTCTCTTACTCTACCTCGATACCTGCTAAAGCCAAATGCTGCAAAGCAAGCGATCAAAAGCTGAAAAAGCACAATAGGACCTACCAAAATTACTGAGTTCCAAAACTTAACCAAATAATCAGGACTTTTTAGTAACACTGTATTGTACTGACTAAAGGATACAAGGTCAGGAATAAATTTAAGGTTTACCGTTTCTGATATGTATACCTTCCCTCCACTTTCCGAAGTTGCAAAAATACTACCATAATTGGCTGAAATTTCTGTTCCTGACATAAAGGAGTTTGTAATGGTTAAAAAGATCGGGGTTAAAAATAAAAAAGCAAAAAAGCAAGCGATTACAAATGCAATTCCAATTCTAACTCTCTCTATTCTTTTTTCTCTTCTTTTCTTAAGTTCTCGCTTACTTAGGCGTAGTTGATTTTTCATCCTTCCACATCCTTTCCAAAGCGATTTTCAATCATAAACAGTATTCCAATTAATAAGATCATAAATACACTCATTAAAATTGCTGCTGCTGAAAGCCTCTGATAATCTAAATTTCTAAACATATTGTTCATATAATGCTGTAACATATAAATACTATCATATGGATAATCTGTCGTAAGTAGGTAGATTTCCCTAAATACTTTAAAGGAATTGATCAATGACATAATCGTTACAAACAAAAAGGTGGACGACATAAATCGCATCTTAATATACCAAAAAATTTGGAATTTATTTGCATTTTCAATTCGCGCTACCTCTACTAAATCCTCAGGTATATTAGAGAGGGCTGCCATAAAAAGAATCATATTATAGCCTAAATTCTTCCATAAGAACAATACCACAATTACAATATAGGATTCTTCTGACTTAAGCCAATCTGTCTGTGGTATACCAAATACCGACAACCATTCATTGACTACTCCATTATAATGAAAAAGTACTTGCCAAATAAGCACAACACTGGCAACTGGCACCATCATGGGACTTAAAAAGAAAGTTCTAAACTGACTTTTAAATGGGATTTTCCAATCCAAAAAGATTGCCAAGACTAAAGATAGTACCACGGCTAGTGGCACTGCTATCACAGAGAATCTAAGTGTATTAAAGACCGCTTTTTGAAAAGCCTTATTCTCTATTACTTCAACGAAATTCTCTATTCCTACAAATTCCATTTTAATTGGATTATTTACCATGGAATAGGCAATAACCACAAAAAATGGTAGGATAAAAAATAACAACACGCCTATCACACTAGGTGCTAAATATAGTGCTGAAATGCGCTTTTCCTTTTTTTCATGCTTTCCGACACTCCCTTTTACGAGAGTGCCGTTTATTTCAACATATTTCTTACTACTTACTTTTGGCCTTTTTCCAAGTAACTTCATGATTCCCTCATTTCATGTTTAACTATTTTCCTGTAAATATAGATTTACTCTATTTTGAATGATATTAACAACTTCATCTAGGCTCTTATTCCCTTCAAAATATGGAGCGACTTCTTCTGCAATAATTTCAAAAATAACAGTGCTCTTATCTGTGGATAATATACTCGCTCCTGCTAATATTTCTTCAAAATGTGCAATATCTTCTTCTGTTGGTGGGACAAGAAAAACTTCCTCACCGTTGATCATAGTACTGTGATTTAACTCTGGAACTTTTTCCCCATTTTCATCTAGCAAAAATTCCCCATTTTCATCCCTTAAGTATTGTATCTCTGTCGCCTCTGTTACTGCCTGGTCATACTGTTCTTGTAACACGGGAATCCCATAACTATACATTACATTGCTATGATCCAAGGTTGAAAACAAAAACTCTACCGCGATATCCTTATCGGAAGAAGCTTCTGATACCGCTAATTGCCCCGAATTGAATTGTATAATCGCTCCAGAACCACTTAAACCTGGCATCCCTATGGCGGTCACATCAATATCTCCAAACTGCGCATTCTGATAGCTTAAATCTTGTAAATCTGTAATAAATGCAGTCTGTAGTAAAACTTTCCCCTCTTGGAAACTGGATCCCATGGAACTATAATCTAGACTGGAATAATCAATTTCTGTCGGAAATTCTTTTGCTAATTCTAAAATACCACGAAACTCTTCTGAGTCAAAATTGGCTTCCGCCTGTTCTACGTCTACAAAAGATTCATATCCATATTGAAGGAAGGTAGACACAATTCCCATATTCGTAGCATAATTCATAAACTCCATTCCTTCTGGAAGAGATGTTGCTATTTCTAGAGCTTGTTCAATCGTCCACCCTAAATCCTCTCCTACGATATCTGCTTTTGCATAATTCGTATACAAATAAAAGTTGGTTGGCATAATATAAAGCTTGCCATCCTGTTTCATAATATCTAATACTTCAGTAAGAAAATCTTCTTCCTTATATCCATTTTGCTCCATATATGGTAATAAATCCACGATTGCACCACTCTCTATCATGGTAGCGATAGGAAGACTTGCACCATCTAGCTGAAAAATGTCCGGCCCCTGATCTGATGTAACATCTGTCACATAGGCTAGGGTAGCAGCTTCTATCGTTTTTTCTACTTCTTCGTAATCTTCATAATTGATATTTGCTAAATCCATATATTCCTTGATTGTAATATGATAGTCTGGATGTTCTCGGTTAAAGCTAATCACCTTACTTTCTATATTAGGATCCACATATAGCACTGCCATTTCTATAATCGTTTGCTCTGGCAACTCGCTTCTTTTAGTTTTTTCTAAATAGACTAGATTATTTTCATTGGTATTATAATTCGATGTAACAATAACAATGGTATCTTCATCAACCTCTTTCACCTTTTGTATTTCACTCCCTATAATATTAGAATCCCTCCAGTGAAATAACTCTTCTTGCGTACCATCCGCTATGTGATAATACATACAGCTGCTTCCATCGGAAACTAAAGCAACTAAATTTTCATCTACCTCAAATCCTTGATAGGTAGAGATAGAATAATTTAAAGGATATCGATTGCTTTCTGACTTTGTTTCCATATCTAGAAATACTATTTCCTTTTCCATATCAGAAGCAATATAATAAACCTGACCATCACTGGTAATCCCTACCGATTCAAACCAACCGGTGATAGGAAGTTCCATCACTACATTACCTTCTGCGTCAAGCCCGTAAACTCCCACATTAGTCCCAACTACCAAAATATCATCCGCGAATATAAGCCCTTCGATGTATAAATACTGATTCATTTCTGTTACCTGTTGATTTGCAAGCTCCTTTAAATTTGCTAAATCATAGCTTTGTACTAATTGCCCACTAGAATCAATCATTTGACAAAGCCATTGTGTATTATCACTTCCACTTTCTGCATCATAGTTATATTGTGTCTCTAACACCAAAAAGTTTCCATCTAAGGTTTTGTTTAAGGAACCTACACTTGCATTTTCTAGGATTGGCGTATACAAAATACTATCTACGCTCTTATCCGTCAAATCATAAGAAACTATACTGGTACTATAGCTATCTGTTTCTTGGTCATAAACTTGTTCTACATAAATAAATTCATTTCCTGCAAATCTTGAAGAACCTAAGTAAGACTCTGTTTCTAGTGATACATACTCTGGGACGTAGGCAAATTCTGATAAACTATCATTTGACTCACTTCCCTCATTACTTACTGCTATTTCCTCTGTGCTATCGCCACAGGCTACTGATGATACTATTAACATGGTTGCTAAGATAAAACTAATGATTTTCTTATTCATTATTTCCCTCCTCGTAAAAAACAAGCCAATAAGTTTCACTCCTATTATACTCTTATCTAAAATATTAGTAAACTCCTAAATATTTAAGAATTTATTAATATGCAGTTCATGATTATATAGACGCAAAAAAATACAGAACCTTACAGTTCTGTATTTTTTTATTAATTATTTTATTCACTTTCGATTTTTGTTCTATTTGATACATAATGTGCATTCGTTTGCCCATTGTAGAAAACAAATTGATTCTTCCCATTTTCCTTTGCAATATAAAGTGCGATATCTGCATGCTTATATAGTTTTGAATAATTATGACCATGCTCTGGATAAAAGGCAATTCCAATACTAGCTGAAATATTAACAACTTTATCTGCTTTTGAATATGTTTTATTTAAACGATGACATAGCTCTCTTGCCCTCTTTTCTACTTGCTCTTTTGATACCACATTTCGCATAAAGGCAAAAAACTCATCACCACCAATTCTTCCCACAATATCTTCACTACGAAACATATGCTTCAATTCATCTGCAACTTCTTTAATTACCATATCACCATATTGATGACCGAAACTATCATTGATTGATTTAAAATTGTCAATATCGATAATAAACAGAATGTGATGACCTACTGTTTCAGACACTTCTACCTCTTTTCGTATAAGATTCTCTGTTGTAATCTTATTATAGACTCCTGTCAATAAATCTATCTCTGACTGTGTCTTTAGATTCATGGATTCTTGTACTAAACTATCAATATTTTCTAATAAGCCCATTGCCTTTACCACTTTACCACTACGTCTACTTTTCTCTGGTATAATCGTTAGGGCACACCAAATATACTCATCATCTTTATTCCTAATTCTAACGCGGCAATCGGAAACTCTTTGACCACTTTGCACCTTCTGCATATTATCCTTCATAGTCTCTATATCTTCTGGATGGGTGAAGCCATTCTCTAGGCTCTCCCACAAGTTTTGTTCATTTACTGTTTCTGCTAGCACTTGTCCATAATTACCTTGAAACTTTACACTTTCTTTTTCAAAATTTATTTCTACAAAGAATTTATTAATGGCATCTGACACCATTCGAAACTTTCGTTCATACTCTACTTCATTTTTCAGAAATTGATTGCGGTATTTTTGAATCCAAAACACCAATACTAAAAATACAACACCAACACAAGCAAGATAAATGAGTGCTCTATTCAAACTATTCTCTGCTTTTACATTAATATCCGCCTGATCTACAACACAATACATAATCCAATTATTAATCCGAATAGGGGTAAAATACGCACACCTAGCTTCTCCTTCACTACTTTGGTATTTGCTAATCCCCTCTGTTTTCAAATAAAAAGATGTATTAATCTGTTCTGCATTATAACCTGTTTCAAACTGTAACACTTCTACTGCTGTTTGAAATTTCTGTTCCATGCCAATCATATTATTAGCATTACTTGCTGCTACATAATTGCCATTTTCATCTACCACATGATAATAGCCCCCAATATCATACAACACTTGATTAAAATGATTGGAAAGATGTGCTACTGTCACCGTACCCACAAGATAAATGGGCAATTCTCCCTTTTCATTTGGCATTGGCACATTAATTGCTATCAGTTCAACGCCTGTAGACTCCTCGACAAACACATTGGAAATATAGGGTTCATCCGTCTTCATTTCTTCTGTATATCGATACTCATCTACTATAAGTTCGTTTCCATTCTCTTTGCTAGTCACAAGGCTTCCTTGGTGTTCGTTTGGAAAAACAAGAGCTATTTGATGAAAATTCTTAGAGTATAATAAATCATACAATATAGAATCATAAGCTTCATAGTCCTCATCATAAACTTCTAAGTATTCCACGGTTAATTCTATAAACTTCTGATACTGATCCATGGTATATTCCACTGCATTTGCGTTATTTCTTGCTAGATTATGTAAGTTTTGTTCTATCAAATCTTCCTCATATCTATGAGTTTCGAAATAGAAAACATAGGATGCAGCTGCAATCCAAAGTAGCAAGGCCGCCCCTCCTACAATCATAGTCCTATACCAAGGAACTCTATTTTTCTTATTTTTCATACTTAATTTTCCTTATCATACGATTGCTTTAGTAGTTAATCCTATTATAGGTTAATTTTCTGACAATTACAAGTTTTTTTCTGTTATCATAAAAAAAGCTTATTGCAGCAACTTGCAATAAGCCTTTTCCATTATCATATTATATCATTTCGCCTAAAAGACTTGCTACTTTTATATCCATATCTTGGTCATTAAATTGACAAGTGCCTACTGCTTTATGGCCACCTCCGCCATATTTCAACATCAAACTTCCTACATCTATCGTCGCAGTTCGATTTAGAACAGAATAGCCAACTGCACAACTACAACCTTTTCCGCCTCTGCCACTTACAATCCATACAGAAATATTCTGCTTTGGATATAGACTATATACAAGAAAACGATTGCCTGAATAAATCGTTTCTAAGCCTCGTAAATCGCTAACAATAACATCACCTTCTGTTCTAGTATGCGCTTTTACCATATCGATAAATTTAGCATTTTGCTCCCAGTAAATATCTACACGCTCTTTTACATCTGGCAATTCTAACATATCCTCAATTGACATAGTTAAACAACAATCAATTAACTTCTCCATCAAAGCATAATTAGAAATGGTAAAATCTCTCCATCTTCCCAATCCTGTTCTAGGATCCATCAAATATCCCATCAAGATCCAACCTGTTGGATTTTGAATTTCTTCAACGGTTAGGTCTGCAGAATCCACTTTATCCACGGCCCACATCATGTTCTCTAAACCTGGAAATGTCTCTTCACCACCATAATATTCATAAATAATCCGTGCACATGATGGAGCATTTCTACTCTCGCCCTTATAGCTACCAGCTAATGCCAATCTCTCATGCTCACTAGAGTGGTGATCAAACCATAAACCACAGCCCTCTACATAGGGTACATTTGCCAAACAATCATTTTCATTTACTTCCACTAAACCATCTTGTAAATCCTTTGGATGTGCAAAAGTCCAATGGTCAATAATTCCAGCTTTTTTCAACAAAGCTGCACATGCTAATCCATCAAAATCTGATCTTGTTACTAATCTCATCTCATCCTCCATTATGTTACATTATTATTTAATTAAATTTCATTTGATAAGATTATAACACGACCAAGGCTTAATTTCTAGTAAATCCACCTATATTTTCTGTTAATTTTACAAAATACTTGTTTTTGTTCTATTTCACCCTACTTTTACTATTACGAATTAAACCTTTCAATCACGGCTGGGGTCGTTTTCATCAACATTTTACCATCACGAATGGAATAAAGAATATCAGCTTTTTTATTCAGCACATCGTAGAAATTACTTTGATTCAATATAAGGCAATTCGCTCTATTTCCGAGTTTTACTCCATAAGTATCTCCTAAATGAAGACTTTTTGCCGCATTGTGAGTAATCAATTGATAAGAATCCATAATCTCTTGATACCCCATCATTTGACATACATGCAATCCCATATGAACTACATCTCTCATATTGCCAGTTCCAAGTGGATACCAAGGATCAAAGATATCATCATGACCAAAAGAAACATTGATCCCATCGGCTAATAATTCTTTTACCCTAGTAACCCCTCTTCTCTTCGGATAAGTGTCAAACCTACCTTGTAAATGAGTATTCACTAATGGGTTCGCTACAAAATTAATCTTTGACATGCGAAGCAATCTAAATAATTTATAAGCATAGGCATTATTATACGAGTGCATTGCTGTAGTATGACTAGCTGTCACCTTCTCTCCAATCCCTAATTCTAATGCTCCTGTTGCCAACGTTTCCAAAAATCTCGATTGCTCATCATCAATTTCATCACAGTGAACATCCACTAATTTATCATACTTCTTAGCTAAGCCTAAAATATATCGTAAACTTTCCACTCCATATTCTCGAGTAAATTCAAAATGTGGAATAGCACCTACCACATCAGCTCCCATTTCCAAAGCTTTTTCCATTAGTTCTTTTCCATTTTCATAAGAGAGAATCCCCTCTTGCGGAAATGCTACAATTTGTAAATCTACTAAGTGTTTCACTTCTTCTTTCACTTCTAGCATAGCCTCTAAAGCTATCAAACTTGGATCTGTAGTATCCACATGGGTTCTAATATATTGAATCCCTTGTTCCGATTGCATTTCGATCGCCTTTTTCGCTCTTTCTTTTACATCTTCCTTGGAAAGCTTATCTTTTCTCTTGCTCCAACATTCGATCCCTTCAAATAAGGTACCACTCATATTCCATACAGGATCTCCAGCAGTAAGAGTGGTATCTAAATGCACATGCGATTCAATAAATGGTGGCAAAATCATACACCCACTACAATCTAGCACTTCTTCATCTGCTTTTGCTTCTAAAGATGCTTTTATTTCTGTAAAAACACCATTTTCTATTCTAATATCAATTGGCGTTTCCGAATTTTCTAAAAAACCATTTTTTAATAACATAGTAACACCTCTCTATTTCTTTATTTTCTTTTCGACTACACTTAGTACAACATAGGCTACTGCAGCACTAAGCAGAGAATTTAGTGGGGCAATTCCTGGTACATAAATGCCAAACAAGGCACCAACCAAAACACTTAGCAACGCAACCACTCGTACCGATGCATGTTTATAATCTTCCTCTTTATACTTTGCAGTATTCATAAAATAATCTACAATAATAACTGCTCCTACAGGTGGAATGATGGATCCTAAGAAGGTTAACCAGCTTACAAAGTTATTGTATAACCACACCGCTGCAACAGTTCCTACCACACCAGCAATCAAAACTAGTGGTTTACTTCTTTTCTTGGTAATATTCGCAAGTCCAAGACCTGCAGTATATAGTGCATTATTATTGGTTGTCCAAATATTCAAACCAAGCACAATCACAGCAGGAAGCAACAACCCTTGAGCAATCAGTATATCAAAAATATCTGGAGTTCCTGTAACCGCTCCTCCAATGGCACCAAATACAAACATAATCGAGTTTCCAATAAAAAATGCTACTACGGTAGAAATAACTGCTACCTTCCTATTCTTAGAAAATCTGGTAAAGTTCGGCGTTGCAGTTCCACCACTCACAAACGAACCAACTACAATCGCCATCCCTGTTGCAAAACTAATAGGCTCTGCTGGTGTATCGGTAAAAACATTCATAAATCCACCTACTTGTTCCACACCTGTATACACTGAGTATAGACCTAAGACTGCAATCAATGGAACTGCTATGGAACCCAAGGCTGCTAATGCTTTGATTCCATAATAGGCAGTGAATGTCATAATTGCACCTACAATCACAATCATCATGGTCAAATTCAACTGAAATAAGCTTGCTACCGGAAATACAAACATTGCAACTCCTACTCCAAACCAACCAATCTGTGTAAATGAGATTAAGGCTGAAGATACGTACGACCCTTTCAAACCAAAAGAATATCTTGCTAATAAATCTAATGTTAAACCTGTCTTATATCCAATATATGCTAAGATACCTGTATAAACTCCTAAAAATGCATTTCCACAGATCATTACAAGAAAAAAATCCTGCATATTAAGGCCAATCCCTAGAGAACCTCCTGCAGACATACTTGGCGAGAAGAAGGTAAATCCCATCATAACAACCAACATGGCAAACATACCACTCTTTTTTGATTCTGGAACTGCTGATAATGCGTATTCTGAATCGATTTTCTTTTCTTTACTGCTCATACGAACCTCCATACTTTTATAATGTACTCTATTATAGCATTTCTAAAACACATTTAACAGAATGTTTACTTAGCAGTTTTATCCATATATACAAAAAAGAGCACACTATGTGTACTCTTTTTCTGAATATAGAATTAAATCTCTATTTGTAGTTAACTACTTTACCAAAGTCAGCTTTTAAAGAAGCTCCACCAACTAAACCACCGTCGATATTTGCTTTTCCAAATAATTCAGCTGCATTTGATGCACTTACAGAACCACCGTATTGAATACGAATAGCTTCTGCTGTTGCTTGATCATAAATTTCTCCAACGCATACACGGATCGCTGCACAAACTTCTTCTGCTTGATCACTTGTAGCTGTAACACCAGTTCCGATTGCCCAGATTGGTTCGTAAGCGATTACAGTTTCTTTTGCTTGATCAGCAGTAACATTAGAGTAAGCAATTTTGATTTGTTGACGTACTAAGTCAATCGTAATTCCTTGTTCTCTTTGTGTTAAAGTCTCTCCACAACAAACGATTGGTGTAATACCATATTCGATTGCTTTTAAAGTCTTTTTGTTTACGATTTCATCTGTTTCTCCAAAATATTCTCTTCTTTCAGAGTGACCGATGATTACATATTGAACGCCTGCATCTTTTAACATTTCAGCAGAAGTTTCACCTGTAAAGGCACCTCTATCTTCAAAGTGCATATTCTCAGCACCGATATTGATGTTAGATCCTTTTGCTGCTTCCATTGCTGGGAAGATATCAATAGCTGGTACACAGAATACTACGTCAGCATCTTCTGTCGCTACTAATGGCTTTAATGTGTTTACTAATTCAACTGCTTGACTAGGAGTCATGTTCATCTTCCAGTTTCCAGCAATAATTTTTCTTCTAGACATGGTTTATCCTCTTTTCTTTGCTTATAATAATATGAATTAACGATCGTTCATCGCTACTACACCTGGTAGGTCTTTTCCTTCTAGGAATTCTAGAGAAGCTCCACCACCTGTAGAGATATGTGTCATTTGAGCGCCAAATCCTAAGATATTAACAGCTGCTGCAGAATCACCACCACCAATAATTGTAGTAGCATCTGTTTCAGCTAATGCTTTAGCAACTTCGATTGTACCTTTTGCAAGAACTGGATTTTCGAATACACCCATAGGTCCATTCCATACAACAGTCTTAGCACTTCTTACAGCTTCTGCAAATTCTGCAGCAGCTTTTGGTCCGATATCTAGGCCTAATTGACCTGCTGGAATATTATCACAATCTACATAATCAACTGGGATTTCAGCATCGATTGGGCTTGGGAAAGATGCAGCGATTGCTGTATCAACTGGTAATAATAATTGCTTACCTAATTTCTCAGCTTTTGCCATCATTTCTTTACAGTATTCGATTTTCTCATCATCTACTAAAGAAGCTCCAACTTCAAAGCCTTTTGCTTTGATAAATGTGTACGCCATACCACCACCAATGATTAGAGTATCACATTTTTCTAATAAGTTATCGATAACATTTAATTTATCTGCTACTTTCGCTCCACCTAAGATAGCAACAAAAGGTCTAACAGGAGTTTCTACAGCTTTTCCTAAGAAATCAATTTCTTTTTCCATTAAGTATCCAACTACAGCTGTATCTACTAACTCAGCAACACCTACATTAGAACAGTGTGCTCTATGAGCTGTACCGAATGCATCGTTTACGAATACATCACAAAGAGTAGCTAAATCTTTAGAGAAAGCTTCTCCGTTTTTAGTTTCTTCTACTCTATAACGTGTATTTTCTAATAGAATAACATCTCCGTCGTTCATAGCTTCTACTGCAGCTTTTGCATTTGCTCCAACTACTTCTGCATCTGCAGCAAATTTAACTTCTTGTCCAAGTAACTCTGTTAAACGAGCTGCAACTGGTGCAAGTGTTAATTCTGGCTTAGCTTCGCCTTTTGGCTTTCCTAAGTGAGAACAAAGAATCACTTTTCCACCGTCTGCAATTAATTTCTTGATTGTTGGTAAAGCCGCTACTAAACGGTTTTCGTCTGTGATTTTTCCTTCTTTTAATGGAACGTTGAAATCACATCTACATAATACGCGTAAACCTTTTACGCTAATGTCATCTACAGATTTTTTATTTAAACCCATGATAATTCTCCTATTCGTTGTATTCATAAATTAAAAGTCTTTATACTATAAAAGGATCCGACCCCAAAGTCGGACCCTTTAGGTCTTAATTAATAATTATGCTAATTCAGCAAAGTATTTAATTGTTCTTACCATTTGAGAAACGTAAGACATTTCGTTATCATACCAAGAAACAATTGTACTTGAGTTTTGTCACCCATTGGTGCTACCATTGTTTGTGTAGCATCAAAGATTGAACCAAAGCTAGAACCGATAACATCGCTAGATACGATTTCATCTGTGTTGTAAGCATAAGACTCTGTAGCTGCTGCTTTCATTGCATTGTTGATATCTTCTTTTGTAACAGCTCCGTTAACAACTGCTACTAAAATTGTAGAAGATCCTGTTGGTGTAGGAACACGTTGAGCAGATCCGATTAATTTTCCGTTTAATGCTGGAATAACTAAACCGATAGCTTTAGCAGCTCCTGTTGAGTTAGGAACGATATTGCAAGCGCCTGCACGGCTTCTTCTCTTATCGCCTTTTCTTTGAGGACCATCTAACATCATTTGATCTCCTGTGTAAGCATGAACAGTTGTCATGATACCACTTTCGATTTCTGCTAATTCATTTAAAGCTTTAGCCATAGGAGCTAAACAGTTTGTTGTACAAGAAGCTGCAGAGATGATTGTATCTTCAGCTTTTAAGATGTCGTGGTTTACATTGTAAACTACTGTTGGAAGATCATTTCCTGCTGGAGCAGAGATAA
>CAYJHO010000031.1:572-22302 GCA_964369945.1 uncultured Lachnospiraceae bacterium | reverse complement strand
TACCTAACAATGCGTTAGAAAATGCCATTCCTGCCATACATTGTGCATTATGCATAGATTCTCTCTTTGCCATATCTCCATTATAAGACTCTACCAAATCTTTCTTGATGATTTTGATTGCTTGTAATGCTAATGGATCTGTATAGGCACAGTTTGCTGTTGAAACATAAGCTTCCACTGCATGCGTAATCGCATCCATACCGGTATGAGCAACTAGCTTTTCTGGCATAGTTTCTGCTAACGCTGGATCAACAATTGCTACGTCTGGTGTGATTTCAAAATCAGCGATAGGATACTTGATTCCTTGATTGTAATCTGTGATAATTGAGAATGCTGTTACTTCTGTTGCAGTACCTGATGTAGAAGGAATCGCACAAAAACGTGCCTTTTTACGTAGTTTTGGAATACCAAATACTACACACATTTCTTCAAATGTGATTTCTGGATATTCATACTTAATCCACATTGCCTTTGCGGCATCAATTGGAGAACCTCCACCGATTGCTACAATCCAATCTGGTTCAAACTCTAACATCTTAGCAGCACCACTCATTACAGTTTCTACAGATGGATCTGGCTCAATCCCATCGATAATAATGGTTTCCATACCCGCTTCTTTTAAATAGTCTTCCACTTGCTGTAAAAATCCAAAACGCTTCATAGAACCCCCGCCTACACAAATAGCCGCTTTCGTTCCATCTAGATTCTTTAAATTCTCCAAAGAACCTTTTCCATGATATAAATCTCTTGGTAATGTAAATCTTGCCATATCATCCTCCATAAAAATATATTTTTCTCGGAATATGTTTATGAATTTCGTAGGAAATATTCCGAGAGTTCGAATGTTTTTCGACTCCCATCGATTGACTATATTTTAACAAATTTTAGATATTTTTTCAAGTTTTTTCATGTATTTTCATGTATTTTTCACAAAATAACAGTAAAACAGAGTTGCCGTAAGACAACCCTGTTTACCAAAGGAAAAAGCATAATATATATGAACGAATAATCGATATTGGTAGTCGAAGCAACTGACTGGCGCCTTTCGTCAATCGCTTCTGTTAATATATATATACTATAATCTATATTCGTGTCCAAAATGTATCCATTGTATAAATTTAAAATAAGATTTTATAAAAATTCTATAAACTGCAAAACTATACCAACAATTTTTTCCATTCCTTCAACACTCCATCTTCTGTATGACTTGGTATAATCTTCTTAGCCAAGGCTTTTACCTCATCTCTTGCAGTGGCTACTGCATATGCATGGTCTGCTACCTTCATCATTTCCAAATCATTCATATTGTCCCCTGATACAATCAGTTCATTTCTTTTCACCCGAGACCTTTTCATAATAGATTCTAAGGCACTTCCCTTGTTTACCCCTGGCATCATGCAATCTAGCCACCATTCCCCAGCAATGGTTAGGTATAATCTATCTTTCCACTTAGGAACAAATTCCAAATTGGTAAAGGTATCAATCTGCTCTTTTCTAAAGATGGACATTTTGGAAATCTCTTGATTAGGAAGATTATCCCATCCATTCATGCTACTCATGGTAACCTGATAATCATCTTTCATTCTCAAAAACATTTCGCTTTCTTCATCTGGAGCATACGACCTATCATAAGCACAAAGTACGCCATCTACCCCTTCAATCTTCTGAATATCTGCCCAACATTCTTCCACCCATTCTTTTGGAATTGGGTTTACAATCTCAAACTCTTGATCTACCTTTATCACCGCTCCACCATCTGCAATATACCAAATCAAGTCTTGCACTGGCTCAAACAACGAGCGAATACTCTCATATTGTCTACCGCTAGCAACTACCACTTGAATTCCCTGATTGGTTAGCTGTCGAATCACTTCAAAATATTCCGGATTAATGTGTTTTGTACCTTCTTCTACCACAGTTCCATCCACATCTGTAACTACCATTTTAATTGTATTTATCATAGCTTCCTCCACTTCGTACATTCAGAGAGATTATACCACGAATATACATAAAATATCTATTAAAAATTAATAATATATGCTAAACTGACTATTGATATAAAATAAATTTTAGAAGGGATTTCCTATGTTTCAAAAATTCAAATCATTTAAACTTCTTTTCCAGTTTTGGAAAGGATATCGGCGCTTTTTTGTAGTTGCACTTTTCTGTGTAGGAATTACTACACTAGTTAATGCACTTACGCCGCAAGTAATTCGTATTACGGTAGATAATATTTTGGGAAATACCCCTAGTACCAACCCCATATTCGAATATCTACCATTAGACTACTTAGCTGCAAATTTGATCATAGTAGGACTAGCTATTGTCTTCTTAAATCTGATCGGGGGTATTCTTGATTACTTTTTCCGTAGTAGTATAGCAAAGGCTTCCCAAGGCATTGTAGAAGATATGAGAAATCGTTTGTTTTCACACATTCAGCGACTTCCTTATTGTTGGCACTCCTCTCACCAAACAGGAGATATCATCCAAAGGGTTACAGGAGATATGGAAGTGGTCAAAAGCTTTATTGCTACCCACTTAGTAGAGACTATCCGAATCCTACTTCTTCTTATTGTAATCATAACGTTAATGTTTAGCATGAATCTACTACTAAGCTTAGTTGCTATTATCTTCATCCCACTTATTATAGGCTATACCACCTTTTTCTATGGTAAGATCCGTAATGAATTCCAGAAAACGGATGAGGCAGAGGGAGAACTGGTCTCTGTAGTACAAGAAAATTTGACAGGTGTTCGTGTCGTTCGTGCCTTTGGTCGTGAAGATTATGAAATGAATAAGTTTGATGATAAGAACAATGCTTTTTCAGATCTTTGGATTGGGCTTGGCTATATCATGGGAGCCTATTGGGGACTTGGTGATTTATTTACTGGTTTCCAAACACTAGCAGTGTTGATTGCTGGAACTGTTCTAACCGTAAACAATCAAATGACACTGGGTGATTTATTAGCTTTTACTAGCTATACTGCCATGATTACTTGGCCGATTCGTAGCTTGGGACGTATTTTTTCTGAGATCACAAAATCAGGGGTATCCTTTGACCGCTTAGCTTATATTTTAGATGCTGAGGCTGAAGACGAAAATCTCTCTGGTGTTACTCCTAGCATTCAAGGAACCATATCTTATGAAAATGTAAGCTATCGTTATGCTGGTGCCACCGAAGATACCCTTAAGAATATTTCCTTTACCATTGAGTCTGGCAAAACCTTAGGAATACTCGGCGGTACCGGCTCAGGAAAATCAACCCTAGTTCATTTACTCAATAGACTTTATGACCCTAGCGAAGGAAAAGTTTGTATTGATGGAGTTGACATCAAAGATTTTAATTTAGTTCACCTGAGACAACATGTTGGACTTGTCTTACAAGAACCTTTCTTGTTTTCTAAGACAATTCGTGAAAATATTGCTATTATTGGTCATTTATCCGAAGATGAAATTTACCAATCTGCCAATGTGGCTGCGATTCACAGTTCCATCGAAAGTTTTAAAGACGGCTATGAAACTATTGTAGGAGAACGTGGTGTTACTTTATCTGGAGGACAAAAGCAAAGAGTTGCCATTGCAAGAATGTTGAGTCAAAAAACACCTATCATCGTATTTGATGACTCCCTTTCTGCCTTAGATACAGAAACTGATTTTGCCATTCGTAATTCGCTAAAACAAAATCACTCACATGTAACCAATATTATTATTTCACATAGAATTAACTCTATTATGCATGCGGATTCCATCATTGTATTAAAAGATGGTTGTATCAAAGAACAAGGTACACATAGTAAATTACTAAGTGAAAATGGAATATACAGAAAAATATACGATATCCAGTTTAATAGTGATGATCGATTAATAGAGGAGGAATTAGAACATGGATCAAATTAGCTTCAAGCAAGTACTTCCTTATGTCAAGCCATACAAAAAGCAATTTATCTGCATTTTGTTCTTTAGTATCCTTGCTGCAAGTATTGATATTTTATTGCCACTTTTTAATAGCTATGCCATCAGTAACTTCATAGAACCTAAGACAACAGAGGGCATTCCACTTTTTGTACTTATTTATTTAGCTGCCATTATCTTGCAAACCATTGCAACTGTAATTTTTTCAAGGTCCTCCATGTATGTGGAACTCTCCATCGGGAAGGAATTGAAAAGAACTAGCTTTCGTAAGTTACAAACCCTGTCCTTTTCCTACTACAATGTGAATCCAGTAGGACAAATTTTATCCAAGGTAATTACAGATAGTAACCGTATTTCTTCTATCTTTTCTTGGACCATTATGGATATGGCATGGTCCCTACTCTATGTCATTGGAGCTTTTATCTCCATGTGCATGTTTAATGTACCTTTAGCCTTATTAGTAATGACAGTAGTTCCAGCAATTGCTCTTGTCACCTTATATTTCCAGAATAAACTTCTACATGCTAATCGAAATATTAGAGAAGTCAATGCCAAAATAGTAGGTGCTTATAACGAAGGAATTATGGGGGCGAAAACCTCCAAAACCTTGGGTATTGAAGAAAAAAATTATGAAGAATTTCAAGAACACACCAAAGAAATGCGAAAAGCCAATATCTCTCTTGCTCGAATGAATGGAATCTATGTACCCGTTATTTCACTCTTTAGTTCTATTGCAACTGCAATCGTCTTGGTACGAGGAGGATATTTAGTTCAAGAGGATTTAATTGACCTTGCTGTGTTTTCCGTATTTATCAGCTATGCAGTAGGAATCTTTGTGCCAATTCAAGAGATAGCAAAGCAAATTGCCGAATTCATTGCAACAAGAGCAAATATTGAGCGCGTCTTTGGTTTACATCAAACAGTGTCCGATGTAGAAGATAGCCCTGAAGTGATAGAAAAGTACGGCGACCTCTTCCACCCAAAGGTAGAAAACTGGGAAGATCTTCTAGGAGAAATTACCTTTGAAGATGTATCCTTTAAATATCCAGATGGTGGGGATTATATTTTACAAAACTTCAATCTACACATTCCTGCTGGTGCTACCGTAGCTATCGTAGGGGAAACCGGCGCTGGAAAAAGTACTTTAGTAAATCTAGCCTGTCGCTTTTTTGAACCTACCTCAGGACGCATCTTAATCGATGGGAAAGACTACAAAGAACGCTCTCAATTATGGCTACACCGAAACATTGGATATGTGTTGCAAAGCCCCCACTTATTCTCAGGTACCATCAAAGATAATATTAAATATGGATGCCTTGATGCTAGCGATGAACAGGTAGATTTTGCAGTAAAGACAGTAAAAGCAGATTTGGTCATTAATAAATTAGAAAAAGGCTATGATGCCTTAGTTGGAGAAAGTGGAGACTCTTTATCTACAGGAGAAAAGCAGCTAATCTCTTTTGCAAGAGCAGTAGTAGCAAACCCACCGATCTTTGTACTAGATGAAGCAACCTCATCCATTGATACAGAAACCGAAGCCTTAATCCAAGATGCCATTGCCACAGTACTAAAAGGAAGAACCTCCTTTATCATTGCACATAGACTTTCTACCATCCGCAAGGCGGATATTATCCTAGTTGTAGAAAATGGAAAAATAATAGAGCGTGGTACTCACAAGGAGTTACTTTCTGCAAAAGGTCATTATCACCACTTATACAGTAGACAATTCCAAGAGGAAGCATTTGCTAAATTAATGGATTCCCTATAGAAACAAAAAAGGTAGTTATCATCACACACAGTGAAGATAGCTACCTTTTCTATTTTCTTATTTAAAACTATAAGTTAAAGCTGCATAAGGTGGTAAATCAATAATAATATAGTAATTATCATCTCCCTTGTATAGCTGAGTTGCTGTGACTTCTTTCAAAAGTTCAGCACCACTTCCCCCAAACTTACTTTCATCACTATTTAAAATCAACTTATACTTCCCTTTACTTGGAACTTTAATCACATAATCCTTCCATTCCATTGGTGTAAAGTTTATAGAAAACAAAATATTTTTAGTATTGCTACTCGGTTTTCTAATAAAAGTGTAAGTGCTTCTCTCTTTATCTTCTGCACTTAACCATTCAAAGCCAGCCCATGTACTGTCATTTTCATAAAGTGCTGGATACTTACGGTATACTTGAAGTAATTTCTTTACATAATCCTGCATCCCTTTGTGTAATGGCTCTTGTAATGAAGCCCAATCTAATTCCTTTGCCTCACTCCACTCTTGCTTTTGGCCAAATTCTTGTCCCATAAATAAGAGTTTTTTGCCAGAGTGACCAAACATATAGGCATAGGCCGCTCTTAAATTTGCAAATTTGTCCACTTCGTATCCAGGCATTTTCTCAAGCATAGAGCATTTCAAATGAACTACTTCATCATGAGAAATTGGTAAGATATAATTTTCAGCTTCATTATAACTCATAGCAAAGGTCATTCCATAATGATTATCTTTTCTATAATAAGGATCTAATTTCATATATTGACAAAAATCATGCATCCAACCCATATTCCATTTAAAATCAAATCCAAGTCCATCTTCCTCTGCTTTTTTTGTTACATTTGGCCATGCTGTAGATTCTTCTGCTATCATAATAGCCCCTTCTCCACGTTGTGAGATAATGCTATTCATATGTTTAAAGAATTCTATTGCTTCTAAGTTTTGATTTCCGCCATATTGATTTGCTACCCATTGTCCATCCGATTTTCCGTAGTCTAAATAAAGCATGGATGCCACTGCATCTACACGTAAACCATCTACATGAAATTCTTCGATCCAATACAGTGCATTGGAAATCAAAAAGTTACTCACTTCATTCTTGCCATAATTGAAAATCTTGGTCCCCCAATCTGGATGTTCTCCTAACCTTGGGTCTGGATGTTCATAGATACAAGTTCCGTCAAACTCTGCCAACCCATGAGCGTCTTTTGCAAAATGAGCTGGTACCCAATCCAAGATAACTCCGATCTCATGCTTGTGTAATTGATCTATTAAATATTTAAAATCTGTTGGGCTTCCATATCTAGAAGTCGGAGCAAAATAACCAGTCACTTGATAGCCCCATGATCCATCATATGGATATTCCGCGATCCCCATAAGCTCAATATGCGTAAATTTCATCTTCTTAAGATATGCAACGATTTCATCTGCAAATTGGCGATATCCCATATACTCATGGCCTTGTGTCTTTGTTTTCATCCAAGATCCTATATGACACTCATACACTGCCATAGGCTGGGTTTCTAAATTGCACTCTTTTCGTTTATCTATCCACTCTTTATCTGACCAGTGGTAAGAAATATCAGCTACTACGGATGCCGTTTCTGGTCTATATTGAGCATAACTAGCATAAGGATCTGCTTTGTAAAGTTTTTCTCCATGCATTGTGGTAATAACAAATTTGTAAAGGCTTCCTTCTTCTACTCTTGGAATAAAAACACTCCAAATTCCACCTTCACCACTTTTCTCCATCAAGTTAGCATAAATATCCCAAGAATTAAAGTCACCTACTACATGAACTTCTCTTGCATTTGGTGCCCATACTGCAAAAAACACTCCCGTCACTCCTTCCCTTTTGGAAAGATGTGCCCCCATCTTATGATATATCTCATAATGTGTGCCATTGCCAAATAAATATTGATCCATTTCTGTCATTCGAATATCTTGGTATACCTTTGAACTAACTTTCCCACTCATAGCTTTCTCCATTCTGCCTTTGCCTAATAAAAATCTTCTTCTCGCAATATAATCCTATCTTCTTCGTCGTATCGTTTTCCAAGCACCACATCAAAGAAATGTCCAATGGATTTCTTGTTCACGTGCTTGATTCCTTCATCTACAATATTATGTACATCTGCTACTGTAATAACACCATCTGTAGTTTCTAACTCTTCTAGTCTTGTTTGCAATGAAAGTAGGCCCATTTCATCAATTCCATAACCTATAGAATTGGCATACTCTCTTCCAATGAGTGACAATTTCTGTGAAGACATTGGTCTAATATCAAAACATGCATGAAAAGCAAGGTAGAATGATTTTAGGGAAATCCCTAACATAGCAATATCATTCTTAGCATCCATAGCAATGATAATCAATTTGCTATTCTGCTCTCTTATTTCATCCATTAACGCTTCAAACATAGATTCTTTTAGTTTTCCAATATCTTCTAAAATAAGAAATCCATTCGCTACACTATGTATAATCGTTGGTATGGTATCTACGGTGAGCTTAGTAGCTTTGATCTTGGCTACTTTCCCATCTACCATCTTATTTTCTTTCTTAATTCCAAGAATCATAGTTTTACACAAATCATTTAATACATCTTTCTGATTCCCTACCAGTAAAATATTACCTATTTCACCTTCAAAACGAATCATGGTTTGTGCATTTTGGAAACTTTCTTCCATTTCTTTATTCGAGATAAAACGGGATAACATACCATGATCTACTTGTATTCTTGTTCCTGTATTTTCTTCTTCTAAAGATTCTTCCTTGGTTTCTTCTTCCAATTCAACGGCAACTTCTTCCTCTTCAAGAGCTTCCTCTTCAAGAACTTCTTCCTCTTCAAGAGCTTCCTCTTCAAGAACTTCTTCCTCTTCAAGAACCTCGTCCTCTTCAAGAACCTCTTCCTCTTCGAGAACCTCTTCCTCTTCAAGAACCTCTTCCTCTTCGAGAACCTCTTCCTCTTCAAGAACCTCTTCCTCTTCAAGAACCTCGTCCTCTTCAAGAACCTCTTCCTCTTCAAGAACCTCTTCCTCTTCGAGAACCTCTTCCTCTTCGAGAACCTCTTCCTCTTCGAGAACCTCTTCCTCTTCAGGAAGTTCTTCTAATTCGATTGCTAATCTTGCTTCTTCTATTACTTCTTGTGTCAGGGATGTACTACCTTGCTCAAAAACATTATTAAAAGTGCTTCCACTTTTTTCATGTTCTTCAATAATATCTAGAATAGACATCTGGCCTGTGATTTGCTTTTCGACCATATCTTCCGTTTCTGGAATTTCTACCTGCGCAATATTTAATTGACTAAGCTCTACCTCTTCCTTTGGTAGTTCCTCGTTCATTTGACTTTCGTCTCCAAGAATTTCTTTCAAGCTATTTGCCAATTCTTTTTGAAGGTTCATCGTGCTGTAGCTCTTATCCACTTCCACAGGCTTTATAACAATTTCTTCTTCTTGGGCTGTTTGTGCTATTATCTCTTCTAGTGGAACTTCAATCGTTGGAGCAGAACTAATGTCCACAGAGGATTCATCTAACATGGTTGCTTCTACCTTAGGTAGAATTCTAGTCATATTTTCCGCTTCTTCTACTCTAGAGAATCTTTGATCATACTTTGCTTGTTGCTTTCCATCTAAAGCTTGATGCAACATTTTTAATTCTAGGGCTTTGTTTACATACTTCCCATCCCCATACCAAAGTACTAGCTCATCACACTCTTCCACACATTTTGTTGCAAAACCAATTCTGTGATATAAATAAGCCAATTCGTAAGCCCATTTATCTATGTATTCCTTTTTCTTCAATTCTTCTAACACTTCGATTCGTTCTTCTAAACTCACATCTTGTGCTTGATATAAACGATATTGTAATACATATCTACCAATATCTTTAGGAGCTACTGATACAAATGCCTTGTAATATTCAATTGCTGCTACATACTCCTCTAATTTAATTGATAAATCGCATAGCGAATAAAGAATTGTTCTGCTCTCTGGATTCCTATCGTAGGCCAGATATAACAATTCCTTTGCATCTTCATACCGTCTATTTACTTTGTACAAATCACTTATAGTACAAAGCATAATAACGCTTTTTACCTTTTGCCACTCAATCGTATCAGCCAATTGAGCCGCTTTTGCATAATCACCTTGCGATATCAAACTCTTAATATTCTGTGTAAGAATTCTATATTCTGATTTATCCAAAAGTATCACCTCATAATTTATTTCTATATTCTGTTTAAGAATACCATAAAAACACTCTACCTGTCAAAAAAAACTGGGAGTTTTAAGCCTTTTTTTCTTCCAAAAGGTTGCTCAACAGTGCAAATTTCTCTAAATTCAGTGTTTCTCCCCTAACATTTGCACTAAGTCCCATCTCTTCTAACGCTTCTAAGATATTTTCTTTATTAACGCCAAGATTCCCTGCATTTAACAAACCATTTACTAATGTTTTTCTTCTTTGATTAAAAGAAGCACGAATCACCTTAAACAGATAGGCTTCATTTCTTACATCCACTATTGGTTCTTGATATCTTGTTAATCGAATTACAGTACTTGCTACATTTGGCCTTGGCATAAAGCAATTAGGTGGAACATTCGCTACAATTTCTGGTAAGGCATAGTATTGTACTGCTAGCGATAAGGCACCATAATCTTTCGTCCCTGGTCCTACTTGCATTCGGTCCGCTACTTCTTTTTGAACCATAATCGTTATATTGTGTAATGGTACATGGCTCTCTAATAAGCCCATAACAATTGGAGTTGTAATATAATATGGAAGATTTGCTACTACCTTAATTGGCTTTCCATGATTTCTCTCTTCTACAATCTTTTTGATATCTACTTTTAAAATATCTTCATTTAAAACGGTTACATTATCATAATCTGATAGTGTATCTTCTAGAATAGGAATTAAATTCTTATCAATTTCAACTGCTATTACTTCTCTTGCTGCTTCTGCTAAATATTGTGTCATAGTCCCAATACCAGGACCAATTTCTAAGATACAATCTTCTTTTGTGATTTCTGCACTCTCAATAATTCTTTCTAGTACACGGGTATCAATCAAGAAGTTTTGTCCAAATTTCTTTTGAAAATTAAAATTGTATTTTTGTAAGATTTCTATCGTATTCTGTGGTATTCCTAAATTTGCCATTACTCTCCTCCTAGGGGTATCTTATATACTCTCGGAATCTTGAGCCCTTGCATTCTTCCATGTTTGTTTTTCTACTTCTTCTATGCTCAAGTTTTTAATGTTAGCAACTTCTTCTATTACATAAGCAATTAAGCTTGAATCATTTCTCTTCCCACGAAATGGACTTGGCGCAAGATAGGGACAATCTGTCTCTAATACGATGGATTCTAGTGGAATGCTTTCTACTACTTCCTTTAACTTCTTGCCATTTTTAAAGGTAAGAACCCCACCAATACCAATCATAAATCCTAAGTCAATAAATTCTTTTGCCATTTCTTTTCCATAAGAAAAGCAATGGATCACCCCCCCTACGCTTGACGCATCACTCTCTTTTAATATCGCCAAGGTATCTGCAGCTGCTTCTCTTGAATGTATAATTAATGGCTTTTGTATTTTCTTCGCTAAATCAATTTGCTTTCGAAACCAAATTTGTTGTAATTCCCTTGCTGGTTCTTGATAATAATAATCTAAGCCTGTTTCTCCAACCGCAACACATTTTCTATGCTGGCACCATACTTCTATGTCAGCCATTACTTTCTCATTCAACTGGTCTGCGTGGTTGGGATGAATCCCAAAAGCTCCATATAGAAAGTCATAGCTTTCCATTAGTTCTAAGGTATCCTCATTCCCCTTTATATCTGCAGCTACATTTACAATACATGCTACTCTTTTTTCTTTCATTCCTAATAATACTTCATTTCTATCCATATCAAATGACGAATCATCATAATGTGCATGACTATCAAATATCATTTTACCTCCATACCGATGCGTTTTTTGTATCGGTACGCAAGCTGAATCTAAAATTCAGCACTGCGATCATAGTGTTTGTGACGCATCTGCACAAACACTGGGGGTGAAAAATCAGATTATCAAATTTATTTTTCACCCCTATCCTTCCATAAGGCCTTAACCCAATTTGACGCCCACTGTTCTAAGATTAGAGAGTGAGCGTCTTGATTATCCTCTATAGTTTGCTTTCATAAATTCTAAGCTCATGTTACTTACTAGCTCCACCTGTTCTATCTCGATGGGCACTAGACCATGATCTGCTTCTTTTATTGTTATATATTTTACGTCACAGTTATGATTCTGTAAAGCAAAATATAGAATTTCCGATTGTTCTATAGAAACTACAGTATCTCTAGTTCCGTGTAATATCAATGTTGGTACTGTTTCTCTATTAATATAGGCAAGAGGGAAGAAACTCTCTAGTTTCGTCCTCATCGTTCCTTCTATCTCTTCCTGCCCCATTCTCTTTCCAAAGAATTTCTCTGTGACAGTTCCTATGATTTCAGGATCTTGCTGTTTGCCCATAGCAATGATGTCTACTGGTCCATTGATATCGATTACATAGCGAATAGAATATGTGATATCCGCTAACACCTCTTCTCCTTGAAAATCAGTGGACTTCGTATACGCTGCCATCAAAGCTAAGTGAGCTCCTGCCGAAGATCCCATAAGACCTATATTCTCTCGGTCAAAACCATAATCATCTGCATGCGCTACTATATAACGCACTGCATCCTTGGCATCTATAATATTCATAGGAAATACAGTGCCTCCTTCTAGCAACCGATAGGATGCTGAAACCACTGCATAACCTGCCTCTAATATCCTTGGTATCGTATGTAACCTTGTTTTGCTCATCAAGTCTGCCTTTTCTCCAGAAACCCAACTTCCGCCATGGAAAAAAATCAATACTGGCGTTTGTTTAAATACTCTCTTGGTTGGATACAAAATATCCAAAGACAGCTTTCTCCCATTTACTTCTTTATATACAATATCTCTCTCGTCTACTAAATCATAGTATCGTTGGTTTGAAAGATCCGCTCCATAAGTAAATTCCATACGCATTCCCTCTTATATATACACTGCTCTAGGTCCACCTACATATTTCGGTCTTGTGTAGGCAAATACTAGATTCGCTTCTCCTATTGTATGCTTACTCAATCTAATTGGTACTGCTACTTTTCTCAAATGCATTCCAATCATTGTATTTCCAATATCAATTCCAGCTTCTGCTTCAATTGCTTCTACTGCTACTGGATTTGTCATATTTCTAAAGGCTGCCGTAGCAAAACTTCCACCTGCCTTAGGCTGTGGCACCACGGTTACAATGGTGTAATTTCTTTTGATTGCAATCTCTCTTTCAACAATCAATGAGCGATTTAAGTGTTCGCAACATTGTGCTGCTAGAAAAACTCCTGCTTCTTTTGCTGCTCTAGCCATACCATCATAAATTGCTTTTCCTACTTCTTCACTAGAACTGCTTCCAATTTGCTTGCTCAAAACCTCGCTAGTAGAGCAACCTACTACCACTAATTGTCCTTCTTCTACCTTAATGGTATCTAGCAATTCCTTCATTACTTCATAGCTCTCGTCTAAAATATGTGACATTCTACCCTCCATGGACTCTAAAAGGTGTTGATTAACTCAACACCTTTTGGATTTTTGCTTCAAAGTCAGCTTTATTCATGCCGCCTCCAAAAGATTCCACTACTTTTCCATCCTTAAATACAATAAAAGTTGGAATTGTCATTACATTATAATCCATTGCCAATTGCTGATTATCATCTACATTCAATTTTCCAACCTTAACTTTCCCCTCAAAACTAGCTGCTGCCGCATCTACAATCGGAGCCATCATTTTGCAAGGTCCACACCAATCTGCATAAAAATCTACTACCACTGGTAAACTACTATTTAATACTTCTGCTTCAAAATTTTCTTTGTTAAACACGAATCCCATCTCGCACCTCTTTCTTTTCTCTATATACTCTCGGAATCTAGAGCCCTTGATTTTAGGGATCTAGATTTTCATTAGGGGACTCTGTCCCCACTTGTTCATCATGAATTTCGTTGCTAAGATTCCGAGAGTTCATTCTCTTAGTATTACCTATCTATAAATAATATATTTACAAATCGGATTACCTTTTTTAGAAAACTTTTCCTCATACTCTGTCATAACATTCCCTTCACATAGAATAAGATCATTATGTAGGTCATAGGTATAAGATTCTGCTTTCCAGCCTGCTGGTTCTAACTCTTCTAATGCAAAATCAAAGAGTCCTCTATTATCTGTTTTAAACGATAACTTTCCGCTATCTTTTAAAATGGTATCAAATCTCTGCAAAAACTGTCTGCTTGGTAAACGACGCTTCGCATGTCTATCCTTTGGCCAAGGATCTGAAAAGTTTAAATAGATATGATCCACTTCTCCTTTTTCAAATATATCCTCTAAGCCCTTTGCATCCACACACATAAACTTCAGGTTAGGAATAGGCTCCTTTTCTATCTTCTGTAAAGCTCTCAATAAAACGCTACTATACATTTCGATTCCTACATATTGTATCTCTGGATTTCTCTTGGCCATTTCATAAATAAATTGACCTTTTCCCATCCCCACTTCGATATGTAGTTCTCCTTCTATTTCTAACATTTTCTTCCATTTCCCTTTGTAACTAGCTGGTTCATTTACCACATATGGGCTTTGTTCTACTAGTTCTTCTGAACCTGTAATATTTCTTAATCGCATAAATTTCTCCATTACTTCAAATAATATATACTATTCTACTAAATTTCTGCACATATGGAAAGCAAAAAAATTGTTAAATTTATAGAAATTTTTATTTTCCCTTTGGTTTTTTAGAATTTTAGTGTATGATAGAGAAATACAGTATTTAAAGGAGTACTTCATTTATGCGGATTAAATTCTCATTACTAACGATAACATTCATCTCATCTCTTATGATTTCTATGATAAATATACCAACGACAACTGCTAGCGAAGCGAATTCTTGGCCTAGTGGCCCTAGTGTAAATTCCACCGCTGCCATATTAATGGATGCTGAAACCGGCACCATTTTATATGAAAAAAATATCAACGATCAAATGTACCCAGCAAGCATAACAAAATTATTAACGGCTCTTATTGCCTATGAATCTAGTGACTTAACAGAAATGGTAAGCTTTTCAGAGGAAGCCATTGCCACCATCCCTTCGGATTCTAGTAGAATCTGGGTAGATCCAGGTGAGGCACTTAGTATGGAAGACTCTATTGCTTCTATTTTAATTGCTTCTGCTAATGATGTTTCTGCAGGAGTTG
This sequence comes from uncultured Lachnospiraceae bacterium, assembly GCA_964369945.1. Lineage (GTDB taxonomy): Bacteria > Bacillota > Clostridia > Lachnospirales > Lachnospiraceae > RGIG6307. The sequence goes on along the minus strand of CAYJHO010000031.1, from coordinate 7,321 downwards.
CAGAGCATATTGCAGGATCTCTTGATGGCTTTGCCACTCTTATGAATGAGCGCGCCGTAGAACTTGGCTGCTTAAATAGTAATTTCACCAATGCCCACGGCTATCATGATGATAACCACTATACAACAGCTTATGATATGGCATTGATTGCTCGCGAATTCTTCTCTCATGAGCTATTAGCAAAGTATTCTTCCGAGCGTATCCTTCATATTCTTCCATCTGATACACAACCAGATGAAATATGGGAAAACAGCAAGAACTCTTTGCTTGAAACTAGAGAATATGCCTATGAGTACTTAGTAGGTTCTAAAACCGGCTATACTAGCGCTGCAAATCAAACCTTAATCAGTGCCGCTCAAAAGGATGGCATGACCTTAATTTGCGTTGTACTTAGTGCAGAATCTCCTTATCAATTTGAAGATACCGTTTCTCTATTTGATTACGGATTCAACAATTACAAGATTGAGCCAGTATCCGAAGACAATATTGACTATCTACCAAATTCCTATTCTTTTTCTACCATAGGTATGGATATCTTTGGTGATTCAACTCCTCTACTTTCTGTAAATTCAGATAGTTTTGTGGTACTTCCAAAGGATGCTGATATTGAGGACATTCAATCAGAAATTATATTAGAAGATTCTACAAGTTTAGTGGATTCTAGTACGGTTGCTACTGTTTCCTTTCACTACGAAGGACGAGTGGTAGGAACCACACCCATTAGCATTACTAGCACCGTTACACCAAGCACTACAGAAACGGAAGGTGTATTAAATACTGCGCCAACGATAACCGAAGAACCTGCACTAGAAGACGAAAGCACTGTTATTCAAGTTAATATTTATATGGTTATCCTTATATTAGCGATTGTAATTGCCCTTCCATTATTATTTCTTTATTTATATCGTTTTACCAATTTATTCCGAGGAATACAACGAAGACGATCTCTTCGCAGAAGAAAGAAATACCAACTAAAAAGAATGTCAGAAAAACCTAATTATAAACGTAGACGTCCTAGTTCTAGGAGATCTAGTTCTTCTAGGGATTCTAGAAACTCGAGAAGCTCTAGGGACTCTAGAAACTCGAGGGAATCAAGAAGTTCTAGAAACAGACCACAAAGACGCGTTTATTCAGATTAGAAACTTAAGAAAACGTGGAAAAGACTAAGATTCTTTTCCACGTTTTCTTTTTAATTTCTTTAATTCAGCTGTTTTTTGTTTCTTAACTTTAAGTTCCTCTAACTCTATCGAATCCATAGCACGTACCGTTTTAACAGCAAATAAATCTTCACCATACTTCTTTACTCTAATTTTTCCTCGCATATATCCGTGCTCTACACAATGTGCAGCTGCATAATAATTCTTGCCATTAGAAGAAAACCAGCGAATCTTTTTTCTTAAAGCCTTGCCACAGGTAATACAAGGAATGGAACTTACTTTCTTTTCATGCATCAGCTCTATTTTATCCGTATAGACTTTAGAAATATATTTGCTATACTCTCCAAAATGCCATAGCACTTCGTTTTTGCTGTCCTTTGGTGGATGGAAATTATCAAAAGAAACTCTTTTTAATAAATCCTCTGTTTGAATACACTCCATTACTTTTGCAGTATAGTAAGCATCCCCATAGGCTCTGTGAAATCCCATTCTCTCTTCCTTTAGATGAAACTCTTCCACGGCATGAGAAAGAGAGCGTTTATCCTTACCCTCTTTCTTAGCAATGGCATATAGCTTTTGTACATCATAGTACATAATAGGACCATCTGCCATATCACTCATCCCAAAGTACTCTAAATTTCTCTGAAATTCTGTTAAGTCCTGGTTCCCCCAGATACAAAAGATATAATTATTTCCACACCAATTTAGAAATTCATTTGCTACTTCCACAAATTCTCTTTCTTGTTCTAGTTGCTCCATCGTAATTTTTAGAAGTTCTGCTGTTATATTGTGCATTTTATGATAGACCACAGGCTTAACTAGACTTTGAAAATGATCTACTATTTGCATATCTTCATTCAATTTGACTGCTCCGATTTCGATCACTTCAAATGGTATTTTACTATTTTCATATCTCTTTATCGCACTTTGGTTCCACTCTAAATCCATAACAATATAATTCATCTAAAATTTACCACCTCTGCCTCCATGACTTCTTCCACTTGATCCAATTCTAGTGCTGCTTCCGCCACCAGAAGAGTTATTCTGTGGTTTCTTTCTCTTTGTAATATTCTCATATAAGAATCTATCTGAATCCTTGGTAAGCACAAAGCTGTCTTTTACCACATAACTAGATGCTCTTGGCTGAGATCTTACTGATTTCAACTCTCTTCTAAAGCTTAAAACAATAATCAATGCAGCTACAAAACCAATACCTATACTTAGCATAATCGAATCAAAGCCTAAACTCGCTTTACTTTGACTTCCTGCCTGTGTGGAGCTTTGTGTCGGTAAATTCCCCACATCATATGGCTCTCCCACTTGATCTTGTATTAAGTATTCTTCTACTTGTTCTCCAAATGTTTGAAACGCTCTATAAAAATTGCCACTTGATAAGTACGGAAGTATTTCATCTGCCATGGTATCAATTCCTGCATCTGTAAATGCCTCAATACCGTAGCCAGTAGTACCAATCTGCCAGTCATTATCCTCCATGCTTATCATTAAGATAATTCCATCGTAGGTACTCCCATAGCCATATCCCTCATAATCAAAGAAATCATCCGTATACGCAACTGGAGTCTTTCCTTCTAAGGTGTTGGTTGTGTGAACAACCACATCAAACATATATTCTTCACTAATTTCATCTAACTGTTCTTCTAATGCTTCTTTTTCTGCACTTGATAATAAATTTGCATCATCTACCACTTGATCAAGACCACTTGCCGCCTCTACATTTGGCATCCATGTAAGCAAAAGAAGGATACAAGATAAACCAAAAAACTTTCTTATTCTCATCATCATTTCCCTTCCTCTACAACATAAACCACATAATTAAAAGTATGATTAACGTCCACATAAATGTGAGTCCTACTAACCATTTAAGAAATTTACCGATATCCATAGGCAAATCTCCTACCATTTTTCCTGTTTGGCCATTCATAGCAAAGGTAAAGTTTTGGTTATTCCACTTGGTTGTTAAAATCCAAACTGGATATAGGGCATATTTTGCTTGCCCATTTTTCAAGTGAATTCTGCCTTTTTCTTCTCGTACAGAACTATAGCCTGATATGGTTTGTCTTATTTTCTGTTCCGTACTTTCTTTAATTCTTTGGTTTGCTCTTGCTACACTTTCATCTGCACTGACATCGTATTTATCTGCCAAATAACCTGCAAAATACGCTGTGTTAAAATCAACCGCACGGCTAAAATCAAATGGTTCTACCGATTCCATTAAATCATCTGGCATCTTTGTGGAACCGTCTACTGGTACCTTGGCAAAGGCAATATTTCCATCTCTTTTAATGCTAAAGTGCTTCGTCGATGTATAGATATACTCTCCACTGCTCCAACTTCTTACTTTCGTTGCACGATAAGAAAATGAGGCATCTGCTTGGGCATCAAAGAGCCAAAAAGGCACATACATCCCTTTGATTTCTTCAATTCTATTTTGACTTCTGAATAGATTTGGTAATAATTTCTTTCCTGTCACATGCCTTTGGTAGGCAGCCATTGCTGCTTCTTTGTCCAATTGGAATGGAATTACATAATCTGGGCGTAAGTCTCCACTAAATTGTCCTTTTACCACTACAGGATTATCACAATATGGACAACTAGTTGCTGCCATTGTTTCATCCCCAACGATTTCACCACCACATGATTGGCATATATACTCCACTAAACCTGCTGTTTCGCCTTCTTCCCACTGGCTTCCTGGTTGGGTTTCCCAATCCATTTCATCCGCTTCAACGATATCTTTTTCACTTTCATATTCCTCAATTGCTGCAATTTCAAATTCACTATCGCAGTACGGACACTTTAATTTCTGTTCCGCACTGCTAAATTCTACTGCTCCACCGCAATTGGGACATTTATACTCTTGTAAATCTCCCATTTCTTACTCCTATTACTTCACGTCTTTTTCATCAAATAAATCGCCACATTCTGGGCAGAATTTTGGCGGATTCTTAGGATCTTCTGGTTCCCATCCACATTTATCACAACAATACAATGGAGCATCTGCTGGCTTCTTATTTCCACATTCCATACAGAATTTTCCTTTGTTTACAGTTCCACAGCTACAAGGCCAACCTGCTTGTTCTTCTGGTTTCTTATTTCCACACTCCATGCAGAATTTTCCTGTATTGTTAGCTCCACAGCTACAAGGCCAAGTTTCTTCTGCATTGCTTGGTGCAGGAGCGGCTTGCTGTTGCATTGCTTGTTGTTGCATCGCTTGTTGTTGCTGTTGTTGTGCCATTCCATACAATTGATTTGCATTCATGCCACCTGCTTGACTAGCCATATTCATGCCCATAAAGCCCATCATAGCACCTGCACTATTGTTTGCTGCTGCTTCCATTGCTTTTGCTTGTGCACCAACAAGAGTTGCTGCCGCCATGCCTGGATCACGGTATACGGATTCTCTTTGAAGATTCTTAATCATTTCAGCGTCTTCTTCTGTTAGTGTAATTGGATTTAAAGATACAGAAACGATCTGTAAACCTCTTAAATCCTTCCATTTCTTGGTCAAAGCTTCGTTCATGGCATCTGCTAATTCCATTGCATGGGCTGGCAATGCACTTGGGCGTACTTCCATTTCTGAAATCTTAGCAAAGGCTGGTTGAAGAGCTGTTATAAACTCTGCTTTCATTTGAGTTTCGATTTCACTTCTTCTATACTCTCTCTCTATGTTTCCACATACATTGGTATAGAATAATAGCGGATTCACAATCTTATACGAATACATACCACTGCATCGAACTGCTACATCGATATCAATTCCAACTCGTCTATCCACCACTCTAAATGGAATAGGATTTGGAGTTCCAAATTTATTTTCTAATAATTCTTTGGTATTGAAGTAGTAAACTCTTTGGTCTTTTGCTACATCTCCACCATAGGTAAATCTTGCACCAATTTCTTTAAAGGTGTTCATAATAGACTCGCCTAAATCTCCTGAAAAGATACTTGGCTCTAATTCAGAATCGTACTTATACTCCCCTGGCTCTGCACAAAACTCAACGACCTTTCCCTGCTCTACAATGATCATACACTGACCATCTGCCACTGCGATTGCTGAACCATTGGTAATTACATTCTCACTACCTTTTGTATTAGATGATCTGCCTGATACTCTCTTTTGTCCCTTTACTACTAATACATCACGTTCCATGGCATCACAATAAAAAAACTCTTTCCATTGATCTGCGAAGGTTCCACTTGCTGCACTCATAATCGATTTAATCAATCCCATATTCTTGCCCTCACTTACTTCTAAATTATATTATTTTCTCATGTACTATATCTGCACATGCTTTTAGTTCTTCATAATCACTTTGCCAAATTTCGTATTCCGATAAGGAATCTAAACCCATGCTTACATTTTTCTTACGATAAATCATTTGACTATCTATCACTTTTGCTCTTGCTGATGTGTGGAAAGCGGTAATATTTGTTAGTCTATGGATTTCTTGTATATTATGACTTTTCACCCCACTACCTGCCATAATTGTAATTCTTCCATTTGCCTTTTCCCACAATTCTCCCAATAGACCACTTCCCTTGACTGCATTATTTTGCTGTCCTGAAGTTAGTATGGTATGTATTCCTAATTCAATCGCCTGTTCTAGTGCTACAAAGGGGTCTGCTGTCATATCAAAGGCTCGATGTAAGGTAATGCTCATGCCCTTAGCTTCTGCTAGCAGCTTTCGCATATTTTTGATATCGAGACTTCCATCTTTTGTCAGTATCCCAATCACTACACCATCTGCACCCGCCTCTTGAAAGGATGCTATTTCTCTACACATTTGATCAATTTCCCAGCTAGTATAAAGGAAATCTCCGAATCTAGGTCGAATTAAAATATTAGTAGGAATCTCAATCTGTTCCTTGATTTGATGAAATAATGCTAAGGATGGGGTTGTTCCGCCAATACATAGATTGGCACACAGTTCAATTCTATCCGCACCTGCTTTTCTTGCAATTTCGCTAGATTCAAATGAACTTACACAAGCTTCTAACAATGACTTATTCATACGTTTCTCCTTGTTTCTGCGTTATAAAGTACTACTACAAGTATACGATAAGTAGATACTATTGTAAAGAATTGTACTTGTAGATTTTTTAAAATGATGATATAGTATATCTAAAGAATTTAGGAGGTATGTATGAGTATTTATCAATCAGGTGAAGATTACTTAGAATCTATTCTAGTATTAAAAGAACGTTTAGGAATGGTTCGTTCAATAGACATTGTAAATGAATTAGGCTATAGTAAGCCAAGTGTAAGTGTTGCTATGAAAAAGCTTCGTGAAAGTGGTCACATTACCATGGATGATATTGGTTATATTACTCTGACTGATTCCGGCCAAGAAATCGCAAGCAAAATTTACCACAGACATGAAACTTTGTTAAGCATCCTAGTAGGACTTGGGGTAGATGAAGCAGTTGCAAAAGAAGATGCTTGTAAGATTGAGCACTTGTTAAGTGATGAATCTTTCGATAAATTAAGTGCACACTTTAAGAAATAGTGTGACCTGCTTTCTTAGTTAAATGGATATAACAAACCCCTCCTAAGGGTTAGTTGTGAGTTCG
>CAYJHO010000031.1:0-562 GCA_964369945.1 uncultured Lachnospiraceae bacterium | reverse complement strand
CATTATTATCATTTAACATATCAATCAATAAATTATTATCCATACTTACACCACCTTTCACAATACTATTATGCATCAAAGTATTGTGAAAGTAAATATTTTTTTGATTATATTTGTAATCATCCTATAATATATACTTTCATTTACTTTCAACCAATATGGTTACGGTCTGAAAAAGTACGATATGTAGCCTCTAAAGCTGAGGGGGCGTAAATAAATTAAAAGTAATAATAAGAAGCAAATACATGTAATTCTCAGAATTTCTTTTAAAATATAGGATAGATTATATAGGAATATCGTCAATTACTGCAGGAAAACAAGAAAAACTAGATTTTGCGGTAATAAAAGTATGATAGATTATACTAGGCAAAATCAATTACCACGCAAAAAGCTGCAACTACGATTTTCGTGGTAATTTCAAGCATGAAAAACCAAAACCTAGATAAGAAATACCACGCAAAATAAGAAAAAGCCGAAGTTTGTGGTAATTGCACAAGTATGGGACGATTATGAAGTAGAAATTTACCACGGAAAAACTAAAAAGTTCGAAATTTGTGGTAAA